>JAESTB010000569.1 GCA_016763815.1 Arenicella sp. | reverse complement strand
CAGCATAAGCTTGAGGCTTGGGAGCACGACGAGGCACTTTCGAGTAACGCGAATTCCCCAGCACGGCGAGCCGGGATTAGTTCCTTTGGTGCTGGAGGCGCTAATGCTCATGTGATTTTGGAAGAGTATGTTGATCAACCAAACAAAACCACAGAAACAGGTGATGAATCGGAACAGTTAATCGTGCTATCCGCGCGAACCGAGTCTCAACTTAGGACGCGGGTTCAAGATCTTTATAGCTACCTCACTAAAGAGTTTAGTGAGCAAGCATCATTGAAATATATTGAACTTGAGGATATTGCTTACACCTTGCAAACTGGGCGTGAATCAATGGCCTGGCGTATGGCTTTGATTGTTTCTGATTTAGATACTTTGAAGCAGAAAATCGACTTATATATCAACGGCGATTCAATCGTTGAAAATGTGTTTTTTCAAGAGAATGCAAAAGAGAATAAGGCGATTGTTGATTTACTATCCGAAGGGCAGGCTGGCCAGGCATTTATAAAAGTGGCGATCAGCAATCATGAGTTAAATCAAGTAGCCAAACTCTGGGTTAGCGGAGTCGATATTGATTGGTCTGCGTTACACGTATCAACACAAAGACGCATTATTAGTTTACCGACTTACCCGTTTGCAAAGGATCGCTATTGGATAGAGTCGGCACCCGAAACACAATTAGTCAAGGTAAATGGTTCCTCAACTCAGCAGGTCAACAACCCACAAGTTATAAAAAACCATTTACACTCGCTTTTACATAAAAATACGTCCACTTTTTATCAGCAGAGTTACGCATCAAGTTTTGATGGTAGTGAAATGTTTTTAAAAGACCATCAAGTCAATGGGCAAAAAACTCTGCCGGGGGTTGCCTATTTAGAGATGGTGTATGAGGCATTGTCAAACGCAATGTCAGAAGATAAAGATTCAATTCAGTGGGCCTTAAGTAATATTGTTTGGAGTCGCCCCATTGTTGTTGATGCAGATTTGATTGAAGTGCAGTTGTCTTTGTTCATGGAAGAGGAATCATCACTCCCAGACTCTAAACCATCGATTCGTTTTGAAATTTATAGTAAACCCCCCAGCGCCACAGATGAACAGAAACTCGTATTGCACTGCCAGGGTGGGGCGTATTTGAGCGGTCGGAAACCTGATGAAATTGTTTTGGTACTCGACGTATTGAAGAGTCAGTTTCAAACCAATCGCTTGGACGTAGAAACTAGTTATAACTTATTCAAATCAATCGGACTTGACTATGGTTTATCTCATCGAGCATTAACCGAAATCTATCAAGGTGAGGGCGAAATTTTAGGGAAAATTTTATTGCCATCCGAAATTGAAAGTAGTTTGAGTGACTATGTGTTGCACCCAAGCGTAATGGATGCTGCTTTGCAGTTGTCTCTTTTGATTGACTATGACGGCCGGGATTCATCAATACAAACAAGTGTGCCTTTCGCCCTAGAAGAAATAAAAATCATTTCTCGATGTCAGGCCGCTATGTGGGCAAAAGTAAGTTATACATCGAATTCAGGCCCTTCTAAAGCAGTAAGAAAGTTTGATATTAGTTTATTAGATGAGGCTGGTCGACTGTGTATCCAAATACACGGATTCTCTACGCGTTTAATGATGGGTCAGGATGCGAGCCCCAAATATACGCCGATTCATGAGCTAACGAAATCATCTGAAACACCTGTAAATATACTGCTAGAGCCTAAATGGGTAGGCGAAGAGCTGGTTGAGGTTTCCACAGATTATCAAGATCACTATATTTTGTTCGCTGGATTTGAATTATTGCAGGGAGATGTTCAAACGCTTCTACCACACACAGCGTGTTTAACATTTAAATCGTCTGAAACCATTGAGCGAAGATTTGAAAGTCGCGCTATACAGTTGTTTGAGTTGTTGCAGGACATACTCAGGAAAAAACCCAAAAAGCAAATTCTGTTTCAATTGCTAATTGAGGGTGACGAGAAAGAGGGCGTTTTTGTTGAGGCGTTGAGTGCCATATTAACCACAGCGAATTTAGAAAACTCTAAAATAATTGGACAAAGTATTTCAGTGTCCTCAATGTCAATAAGCGCTTCCAAATTAGCTCAATACCTTGAGGGAAATAGTCGGGATACCCGACATAAAAAAATACGTTATAGAAACGATGCACGATCCGTGTTTAAGTTTGAAGAGTCGAAGTATGAGGCGCTAGGAAAAAGTTTTGAATGGTGTCGTGATGAGGGGGTTTATCTTATTTCCGGTGGTTTAGGAGGGCTAGGCTTGATCTTCGCTAAACAGATTTCTCAACGTACGACTAATGCGACTTTAATATTGACTGGTCGTTCTGATCTTAATGATGTGACACGGCTAGAGTTAGGTCATTTAAACGAAAAGAACACTCGCGTTCATTATCGCAAAATCGACGTTATCGATCGTGATGCTACTGAAAACTTAGTCAAAGGAATCATTCGCGAGTTTGGTCACCTGACTGGAATTATTCATGGTGCGGGTATCAATGACGATAGTTTTATTATTAATAAGACGGCGGAGTCGTTTAGAAAAGTATTGGCTCCGAAAACATTGGGTACGGTTAACCTTGACTACGCTAGTCGAGAAGTAGATTTAGAGTTCTTTGTGTTGTTTTCCTCGGTCACAGCGACTCAGGGTAATCTAGGGCAAGTGGATTACGCGGCGGCGAATGCGTTTATGGACTCTTTTGCTGGTTATAGAAATGAACTGGTTATTGCGGGGAATAGAAAAGGTAAGAGCACATCCATAAATTGGCCATTATGGAAGCACGGAGGTATGCAGGTAGGTTCAGATAGTGAGCAACTGTTGCAGACCAAAATGGGGCTCATTCCAATGGATACTGAGAGTGGGGTCCAAGCCTATGGTCGTTGTTTGTCACTACACAGCCCCCACGTCTTGGTAATGCATGGTGTGGCCGCTGATATTCGACAAAGGTTTTTTGCTAACGCCCAACAAACACAAGCGTTGAGTCATGTGCTTGATGTCAAAGCCAGCGAAGGTCATATTGTCAGTAAAGAGCCGCCTTCAAGGGCGCTGATTAATAAACTGCAAGAGGCGCTCCTTGAAAAAGTATCTAAGCTTTTAAAAGTTAATATAGCGGAACTGGATGTTGAGTCTGAGCTTAGTGATTATGGCTTTGACTCTATTAGTCTTACGAGCTTTTCAAACCTACTGAAT
>JAESTB010000568.1 GCA_016763815.1 Arenicella sp. | reverse complement strand
GTGATCTTTGCTTGGCGACTATCGACCACTTCAATATCTGGGTGAACTAGGGTTTTAGTGACTTGCTTCGAGCCGGCGATGCATTGCGTTGTGGCTCGCCATTGAGGCTTTCTCCCGGTGCCTGAGAAATGCGCAAAGTCGTTGTTACATAGTTGTTGAGTCCGAGTAGCCGAGGCGCTGGCGATGATGACAAAACGGGTCGCTAAATCAAACACGCCGCCGCGCTCGTCGTATAGGTTTTTAAATAATAAATACTCGTTAATGCTGGCGTTGCCAATTCCACCAAGTCGGTTGAAGTGATTCAATGCATGCGAGTTTGTCGATAAGTATTGCTTAGATAATAGGTGACTAATTGATCTGGATTGCGAGAAACTGGCGTATGAATCCCAATGCAGAAAACCGGACGTTTTAAGAGCGTGATCTAATTCACGTTCAGTAAAATCGGTCTGCATTTCATTTTGGTAAAGTTCACGGTAGGCCGTGGTATCTGAGCCCGGCGACGTCCACTTGTTTAAGCGGTCTCGGTTACGGACATTGATCACCAGTCGACCGGTATTCTTGAGGGCTAAGTGAAGCGTTTGAATTAACTCGATTTGCGCCTCTTTAGACAAGCCAAGGTCTTCGAGTGGACCGACTACGATTAAATCGTAGCTTTTATCAGCAAATGATAATCGGCCTAACTCCTCTGAAACGGTAGTAATGTTGCTGAATGCAGCACACCGTTTAAGCGAAAACTTGGCATGTCCGAGATCAACCTTTACACTGTCTAAGGCGCTTACTTTGTCGGCTAAGAAGTGACTGACACCGCCAAAATCTTGAGTTAGGTCAAGGGCGTGCTCGATGCTATCAAAGTTGAAGCTAAGTAAGTAATTTACCGGCGATGGCGACAGGGCCGCGCGTAATTCGTCAGTTAATAATAACTTTTCAATTTCGACCGAGAATAGCGATAGGTCAGTGACGCAATCGTATACATCATTAACGGCGAGCCCGATATAGTTTGAGAGCTGCGATTGACGAATTTGCGTACTGGTATTTTGGTATACACCATCCGCCAGACTAAGCTGTGGGTTCAATTCAACTAAGCCCGACCATGGGTCCAGTAATGAGCACGAAGGCGAGCCAGAAGAGGTTTCCGTTTGCTGATCTAATTGTTGCTGTGGGTTTTCGTTTGACACGGAGGCACCTAAAATTGGTCGCAGTTAATCTACCAAGAGACAAGCTGTAATCTTATCTCTTGGTTAACGACTTTAATAGGCTTGTTTCACCGCCAAAGCAGATTTGCCGACCAGACTCGCTATGGCTGGTCGATTGCGATTTACTTACTCTTTGCTTTTGTTTCAACTATGGTCAAAGGCTTCACGGCTTTGCGTTTCGGGTGAGCCTCTCGGCGACCACCACCGGCGACGCCGTGGTCAATGTCATCAAGTAAACGATTCAGTGTGCGGCTGATACGTGTTTGAATTCGAATACGCTCAATCGCTGGCCAAGTCGCACGTTCGCCTTCATTCAACAGTTCCATTACCTCTTCTGAAGAACGAGAAGCCAAAACTTGAGCTGGGCTAAGGAACCGACTGGACGGTAATATATTGATATCGCCAGTATAAGTCTGAGATACCAAAGCGATATAGCCATTAATCAGTTTGCTGGCGTAAGAATTTTCTTTAAAAGGGCGCTGCATCAAGTGCGATGCCGCTAAGCCCCAATCCTTCATCGTCTTAAGCGCGGTATTACTTACCGTCGATACCAAGCCGCTATTACGGTTTTCAGCCTTTAAGAATGGTAAAACTAAGGGGTTGGTTTGGCTTACGATAAAATGATTTACGCCATACAGGCGCGATAAACGCTTCATTGGTAGGTCGTCACTCATTGAACCGTCAACCCACTTTCGCTGTGGCAGATAAGGCACGCGATCGCCTTTAACGTTTCGTGCGGCCAATGATACCGGAGGAAAAACCCCGGGTATGCAGCAGCTCGCCATTACGGCTTCGCGTAACATTACATTTGGCGAGGTGATGGCATTCAGTAGTCGTGACCTCTGATGACGCTCATACGGCGCAATAGAGATATTTATTTTCAGGCCCGATATTTGATAGGCCTCTTCAAAGGTCACATCTGGAATGATTCGCTCGATGATTTTCATCAAGTCGTTTTTGCGAAGGTTGCGTTTTTTACCAGGCGCAAGATTTCGAATAATATTCTTGATCTCGTTCTCAAACTCTAAAAACTCAGGATTAAACACTTCGCCGAGTTGCTCTGATTTACGACTGCCGGCAACCGCCGCAATTAAGGCGCCGCCACTTGAGCCTGAAATAACATCAGGAATTAGGTCTTGTTCCCAAAGCGCTTTTAGCACGCCAACGTGGAAAAACAAAAAGGTTCCAGAACCACTGAACATTAAGGCAGATTGTCCAAAGCATAAATGTGCACGATTAAAAAAATCGATCTTCTCGCGCATACTCACGCCTTTTAGCTTTGGTTTGGCTAAATACTCCAAGGCAGAAGAAACTTCGTCAACATAATCAACGATCAGCTGCTTGGTGCCAAACTTAGCTTTGTTGTAAAGCGAAGAGTTGCCCATGCCGCCCAAGTTGCCATGAATGCCCTCGTTCAAGGTGAACAGAATAGCGTGATTGTCACTCACCTTTCGCATTGACTTTAATGCATCTAGCCTGCGCCGGATCGTAGTGTAGTCATAGCTACGGCTCTTTTCGCTCTGCTTCCAGCGTTCCAAACCATTGCGCTCGTCGTAGCCTTGAGCCGCTGATTGCCACTCGTCATAGGTTTTGGCCTCGGTCATTTTTCGCTGAAGTGCTTTAGGCATAGTAATTATCACGAGTTAGTCCTCGCCCTTATTGACTCTTTATAGAGTTCGTACTGTGGGCGATGTTTTGATGGCCTACGGTGGCCTTAAGTTTTTTATTTACAGGCTCGGTCGGACGATCACCCACGCGAGGCCTACCCCTATCCTATTTTTTCACGTTCTTTTTACGACTAATGTTTTCATACAACTCGACAAACTCAAGAGTGATCTTATGGTTTGAGTCTAAGAACACCAATGGTGACTGTGCGGCATGTGACTCTTTGACTTTAACCGATGAAGAAATAAACGGCTTCAGCAATTTGAATTTAGCCTCAACAAGCTCATCAACCGCCTGTTGAGGTAGTTTTGCACGGGCTTGGAATTGATTTACTACCACACCCTCGATTTCCAGCTCGGGATTATGATCTTCGATAATCTCCTCAAGTTCTTCCATCAGATCGAGCATTGCATCACGAGCAAATACATCGCAGTCGTACGGCAATATGCATCGGTCAGCTGAGATTAGCGCTGAGAGAGTGAAAAAATTAAGTGCTGGCGGCGTGTCTATGTAGATCTCGTCGAATTCTTGGTGCAAATTATTGAGAAAGTCACGCAGCTTGTATATTTTGTGCTTCGTTTCAAGCTTTGCTTCCAAATCGACCAATGTAGAGCTAGCCGATATCAGCCAAAGGTTGTCGAACGGAGTTTTGCGAATGTAATCTTCAGAAGTGAACTCTCGATAGTTGCGAGAGATGGTCGACTCCATGAACTCAGCGATGCCGACTACATTATCTTTGCCACTATGGCCCAGATAGCTGGTTGTGTTGGCTTGAGGATCGAGGTCAACAACTAATACTTTTTTGCCTTTGCTGGCAGCGACGGCGGCCAAATTGCAGGCAATGGTAGACTTACCTACGCCACCCTTTCGGTTAAATATGACTCTTTTCATCGGATCATAGTACCTCAAGTTCCTTAACTTTAAGTCGCGAAGCCGACATTCACTAGACAAAATAGAGACTAAATTCTAAAAACAGTCTCAAAAAACTACTTTAGTGGCAGTTTTTAGTCGATTGTCTAATTGGTTTTGATTTGGGCTGGGATGGCGAGGTACGACGTTCAAGGGGCACGGAGTCCTTCCGCTCGGTAAGGAGCGCGAAGCTTGAGCTTGGGGTATGGCTCCAGATTGCTGCCTCTATCTCTGGTCACTAACAGGTCTATTGCCGACACCCAGAGTCAAAGGATTTGAACCGATCACCCAGAGCGAATAGGTTTGCAACCGTCACCTTGAACGAATAGGTCTATAACCGTCACCTTGAGCGAATAGGTTTACAATCGTTACCTTGAGCGCAGCCGAAAGGTCTCATGGTTAAACGAGACCTCCGACACTACGGGCAGCCTAAACTAACTTCATCAACATTGATTTATTAAAGGGCGTCAAGCTAGACAAATTATCGTCTTTTACTTTATTCGACCAATCTGGATTTGCAATGAGCGCTCGACCAACCGCTACCAGATCAAATTCGTCGGCGTCTAAACGCTCAACTAAATTATCTAGGCTTGAGATCTCAGCATCTTTAAATGCGCTGTCACCGCCGTCTGGTAAGAAATCGGTATTCAAACTGACGCTGCCTACGGTAATGGCCGGTTTGCCGGTTAACTTTTTAGTCCAGCCAGCAAGGTTGAGATCGCTGCCTTCGAATTCAGCTTCCCAGAATCGGCGTTGTGAACAGTGAAAAATATCCACACCGGCATCAACCAGATGCTGTAAAAACTCGCCTAAGGCCTCGGGTGTTTCAGCCAATCGAGCACTATAGTCCTGTTGCTTCCATTGTGAAAAACGAAAGATGATTGGGTAGTCAGGGCTGACCTTTGCTCGAATACCTTTGACAATATCGACCGCAAAGCGAACTCGATTCTCTAAGCTACCGCCATACTGGTCATCACGATCGTTGGTGCCCGGCCAAAAGAATTGGTCAAGCAAGTAACCGTGTGCGCCGTGTAGTTCGATCGCGTCAAAACCGATGCGCTCTGAATCTACCGCCGCTTGAACAAAGGCTTGGGTTACCTCGTCGATGTCCGCTTGTGTCATCGCATGGCCGGTAACTTTGCCTGGAAAGGCCATGCCTGAGGGGCTGTGGCCCGGCTCGTCGCCGCCAGGCATTATACCGGGTTTACGTATACCTCCGACATGCCAAAGCTGTGGTGCAATTTTACCGCCTTCTGCGTGTACCGCATCGATTACCTTTTTCCAACCAGCTAATTGATCTTCACCGGCAACAAACGGCACATTAGGATAACCACTAGAGGCTTTATGCCCGACGCAGGTTCCTTCGGTAATAATGAGGCCTACACCGCCTTCAGCGCGCTGGCGGTAGTATTCAACGACGTCGTCGTTGGGGATATTGCCAGGTGACATGCTTCGGGTCATTGGCGCCATTACAACGCGGTTGGTAAGGGTCATACTGCCGAGTGAATACGGCGAAAAAAGATTAGTCATTGAATTTCCTACTGTGTGTTTTGTGTTGGTATTCTTGTTGCCTAAGATCAAAAAAAGCAGTTACGCTTTGATGAGGCCGACTGCGATATTTGCAAGTGGTGATACCAAGTCGCCATACTCTCCGGCCTTATCACTAGAGGCATTGCCCTGCTCGGCGCGTTTAACAACACCTTGGCAAATGGACGCGAGTCTAAATAAGCTAAAGGCCAAGTAAAAATTCCAATTGGCGATCGGTTGAAAGCCCATTCTTTGGCAATACATGTCGATATATTCTTGCTCGCTTGGTATGCCCAAGGCGACTAAATCAGCATCGGCTAAGCCCGGCAAGCCCCTACCTTTAGGCATGTAATACTGCATACATTGGTAGGCTAAGTCGGCAAACGGGTGGCCAATAGTCGATAGCTCCCAGTCGAGTACCGCGATAACTTCCGGGCGGTCAGCATGAAACATCATGTTGTCTAAACGGTAGTCACCATGCGAAATTGAGTATAGACCGTCTTCGTCTGGCATGTTCGCAGGTAGCCACTCGATCAACGTCTCCATAGCGGCAATATGCTTAGTTTCAGCGGCCTTATAGTTCTTTGACCAAGTGTGCGTTTGGCGAGCAAAGTATTCACTTTTCTTGCCATAATCTGTCAAGCCAACCGCGTCTACATCAACCTTGTGCAGTTCAGCCAACACACGGTTCATCTCGTGATAGATAGCGGTGCGCTCGGATTTAGATATCTCTGGCAACGTTGGGTCCCAAAGAATGCGACCTTGCATGTATTCCATTACATAAAACATGCTGCCGATTACCGAGTCGTCGTCACATAAATGTAGGGCTTGGGCTACCGGCAATGGCGTTGGGTATAACGCCGATAACACCTTAAATTCTCGGTCAACCGCATGCGCACCTCTTAATAATTGGCCCGAAGGCTTGCGGCGCAATACGTATTTTGCGGTTGGTGTTGTTAGTAGATAAGTCGGGTTTGATTGGCCACCAGCGAACTTGTCAGCGCTCAATGGACCTTCGAAGCCGTCGATATGTTGAGCTAAATAGCGGCCTAGTTTTTCAGTGTCTAAGGTAAATGTGTCGGTCATAGTTTTCTTCTTATGTTAGCCGGTGTGTCAGGTTTCGCCAGTTGTCTTCGCCACGTAGCTGGCGGAGTATCAAACCATGTTTTAAACGCGCGTACAAAGTTTGCTGGTTCTTGGTAATTCAATTGTAGTGATATGTCCGCGATGCTGGTGTGTGTATTGCTCAGAAGATCGATTGCATGGTGTCGGCGGCAGGCCTCTAAAAGGCCCTTATAGCTTTGCTGTTTGTCGTTTAACCTTCTGGAAAATGTACGCGTTGAGCAATGATTTTTAGCGGCTAGCGTTTCTAAGCTAGGCATGTCGTGCGACCGCGCTTGACCTAAGATTCGAGCCTCAAAGAAATGATTCAACTCAAGTTTTGTGGCGGCCACTACGTCGTCTTTACCGGTCAGCTTTAACTTCAGCTCGCGACATTTCTGCAGGTTAGTTTTAAACGCCTCAGGGTCAGACAGCGGTGACGAAATGCTGCACCACGATGCTGGGATACTGATCGCATTTATATCGGCGTTGTACTTGATAGGAATACCAAAAAAAAGCTCTAATTCGGCATGATACTTAGGTTTTGAGTGAGTGAAACTAATTGTCGAGATGTCCCCCAAGGGGTGTGCTATTACCGCTTCAATAAGCTTTTGAGCAACCCGTAAACTCGATTCCATCATCCATTGGCCGATTAAAGGGTGCTCGGTACAATCTTTAGTGATAAAGGAAATTTGCTGGCCTTGAACCGCGCTCGAACATTGGTAGGCTGAGGTTCTAATGGCGCTGAACTCGCATAACACGTCAATCGCGGTGCGCAAATCCGGAGCGCTCAATACGGTAAAACCAAGTGGCCCGTGGCTGCCAACCGATAAATGTTGCCCAAACCTGAGTAGCCAAGAATCTAAGCCTTGATCGGCAAAGGTTTGGAAGATGGTTAAAATAGTGTCGCCGTAAATATACTCATTTTGCAGCAGCTGATTCAGCTTTCCGGCAAAGGCATTGTCTAAAACCTGAGTAAGCTCGGCATCTGAGCGCAGCAACTTTAAATAGGTGGTGTCGAGATAAATTGATTCCTTCATTTGCTATTTGATAAACCAGTTTGGCAATTAATGATAAGTATATTGTCTATTAGTGAAATCGGTAAAGGTGAATATTAACGATATAGTAGTTTTATATTCAGGAGATTCACATGACAACTTATTCAATTACGCACCCAGAAAAGGGCTTGATCCAATATAAAGATAAAAAGCGTTGGCTTTGGATTAGTGCCATTCTATGGTCGCTAGTGCCGGTGGTAATAATGGCTGCTTTTTTAATCAGCGATAATCCCTGGATGTTAGTGATGCCGCTAGGGCTGGCCTTTATTCTAGTGCCGATACTCGATTATGCCTTCGGTATTGACACCAGTAACCCTCCCGAAGAAATTGTGCCTCAGTTAGATGCCGACCCTTACTATCAATGGTTGATAATTACCGCGATTCCGTTTCACTTTATCGTTGTAATTGCCGGCGCATGGCTAGCGGCAACACAGAACTTGCCAGTAGGCTTCTTTATTATATTTGCGGTTATCTTGGGCTTATACAGTGGCAGCAGCATTAACACCGCGCATGAAATAGGGCACAAGAACACAAAACTCGAACGCTTTCTATCTAGAGTGGTGCTCGCGGTTACTGGCTATGGCCACTTCTGCGTCGAACATAACCTAGGCCATCACCGCGATGTATCAACCCCGCAAGATCCAGCCAGCTCACGAATGGGTGAATCTATTTATCGCTTTATGCTGCGAGAAATTCCCGGTGCGGCAAAACGTGGTTGGGGCGCTGAAGCCAATCGGCTCGAAAAGCGAGGAAAATCGTTTTGGAGTACCGACAATCATATTTTGCAATCCTACGCCATGACGCTGGCATTCCAAGGTGGCCTGATTGCGTTATTTGGCTGGATACTATTACCGTTTTTTCTCATTCATAACTTCTTCGCCTGGTTTCAACTCACCAGTGCAAACTACATCGAGCACTACGGTTTATTGCGCGAGAAAAAGCCAAATGGCAAATATGAGCGCTGCCAACCGCACCATTCATGGAACGCCAATCATATCTTCAGCAACCTAATGTTGTTTCAATTAGAGCGACATTCAGATCATCACGCTAATCCATCACGACGATACCAAAGCCTCAGAAGCTTCAGTAATTTACCTGAGCTACCAAGCGGTTACTTTGGTATGTACGCCTTAGCGTATATACCGCCACTTTGGTTCAAAGTAATGGACAAGCGAGTGATGGCTGTGCCGCATATTAATGGCGATTTGAGTAAGGTAAATATTGATCCTAAAAGTGAAGCGAGGCTGAAGGCGAAGTGGGGTTAGGGTTAAATTTAATTTTGGGTTTACAGAGTGGTTTTAAATTGCTTTGTCGGCCTGCGAGTGAATAGTGAGATAAAATTTCATCACGATCCTTAATTTTTCAGTTATTTTGGAGCATGATAAAGTTAGTCTGACAATACTCATAGAGCCGCATTGGCACGATAAAAAAGCAAAAGAAAAGCCGACCATTTTAGGTACGTTTAGTTTGAATTTTTCTTTGCTATTCCCTAGATTCTACGGAGTGCATTGCGTGGCACTTTGAAAAGGGTAAGGGTCATCTACATTCGGTATGCCGTCTCCATCAGCGTTAAACTGGTACTGACTGCAACCCTCGGCATTTGGCGTCTCACCCGCTGGTGTATTTGGGCATTGGTCTAGGTAATCGTGAATACCATCACCGTCGGCATCACTGGCTAGCTGTACGGCGCTGCACCCATCGGCGTCGACCGACGCACCTGCAACGGTATCGGAACAAATATCGTCGCCGTTAAAAACACCATCGACGTCATCATCTCGTATGCTGGTATGATCGAATGCAGCGGCAATGTGTGCGTTCAGCTTAGCGGCACTGTAAAAATATTGCC
>JAESTB010000567.1 GCA_016763815.1 Arenicella sp. | reverse complement strand
TTAGCCTTGGTTCTGGCGGTTACCGGTGGCGAAGACGGCGCCCACGAGGCGATAGATATATTAGAGCAAAACTTTAGCACAGCGCCAAAACACCCTTCATCACCGTATTGGAACTACTTTCGTGCGCTCGCGGATCAACGCTTAGGCAATCATGAGCAAGCAATCGAATACGCTGAACTCAGTCTAGCCGAGCAACCAGGTTGGCTGCATAGCCATTTGTTGATAGCCAACGCGTTCTGCATGCTGGGCGATACCAAAAGTGCCCAAAAGTCACTAGACAGCGTAAAGGAGATTAACCCTTTACTAACCGCCGATTTGTACTACACCGAACTGACCTTAGAGACGTCGGGCGAGGAGGATATTGAGGCCTTTTGTGGCGGGTTAAAAGAGCACGGGTTTATCGACCTGAGCGAAAAAACAGAACAATACTCAAACGTAGTCACCGGAGGCTCACCGCATGTCAAAGCTTGAATCTACTAACACTGAAAACTCAGGGCATGAAGAGTCTGGGCGACAAAACTCCAGAGCCAATAATGCCAAGCTCGATACGTCTAAGATAGAAATTATCAGTTCAACCTTGGAGTATCCCGAAGGGCCCATTCACTGCCACGATGGCAGCATTATTTTGGTCGAAATTAAAGGCCAGCGGCTTAGTAAAATAGCCCCCTGTGGCACAGCCACTACTATTGCATCGCTACCCGGTGGCCCCAATGGTGCCGCCGTGGGCCCAGATGGATGCGTCTATATTTGCAATGACGGAGGCTTCGAATGGATGCCGATTCCCGGCGTTAACAAAGATAAGATAATATGGGTTGGCGGCAATCAGCCTGAGGGCACTGACTATATGGGTGGTTCCTTACAAAAAGTTGATACCAGCAGCGGTGAAGTCACCACCCTGTTTACCGAATGCACAGAACGCGGCTACCCAGATCCAAGCGGAGCAGCCTGCCCAGCATGGAACCCAGCTTTCGATTTAAAAGGCCCTGATGATTTAGTGTTTGATCAAGCTGGCGGTATTTGGTTCTCTGATTTTGGAAAAACGCGCGATCGAGACCGTGATATCACCGGTCTTTATTATGTAAGCCCCGACCAAAAGACCATCACGCAAATCGCCTACCCACTAAACTCACCCAACGGTATTGCACTCTCTCCCGATGGCACTAGGCTGTACTTTGCACTGACTTACGAACGCAAAGTTATGTATTTTGAATTATCTGGCGCAGGAAAAATAAAGCGCAACCCTGCATCACTTGACGGCGCATACCTACTCACTGCGCAACTCGAAGGGCAAGCTATTCTCGACTCAATGGCCGTCGATGTAGAAGGCAACCTTTATCTTGCGACCATGCTACCGCAAGGCAATACTCCAGTGGTCAACGGCGGAATTTCGATCATCTCTCCAGACGGAGCAGTCGAGTACCAAGAGATAATCATTCCCGATGGTTCAATTGCCCCGCTGCCATCAAACATTTGTTTTGGCGGCGACGACATGAAAACAGCCTTCGTAACCTGCGGCGGCGCTGGCTACTTATTAAAGATGCCATCAGCCGTTGCCGGCTTAAAATTGAACCACAACGGCAGTGACTTCAAACCGCCGGTTACACTGAGCTAAGTGCTTATTATGAAAAGACTACTGCACTGGAAAACCATTTTAAAGACTATAGCGTCACTACTGCTGCTAATCTTCGTAGGCGCCTATGGCTACCTTTGGAGCATCTCTAATTACCCAAATATTCCGCAATACACCGAGATTAGTGAATACCGTTTTTTGACACCCAGTAGTGACAAAGTGTGCACTAACCCGGCTCCGCAAAACGGCAACCCCAACGACCCGAATAATGACCTGCTACAAGTAAGCTACCAAGGTTGGTGTGATCAACAACGCCAACATTATTATCGTACACCGCAAGGCACTGAATTTTTCGGCCTTCAATACGACTGGATTAGCAATCTCGAAAAGCCAGTTGGTAAAAAACCATTGGTGACCCGAAAATATATGCAGCGACTGGGCTACATATACGACCCGGCAAAGACACCCAATGTAAATAACCCTTCCGATCTGCCGGTTGGATTAACTTGGCATTACAGCCCCGAGACCAAGGCAAAAATGCTGGATGTTAGCTGCGCGGCTTGTCATTCGGCTCAGATTACCTTTCGCGGCACGGCGATGGTGATTGACGGTGGCCCAGGAGGCCACGCTTTACCATCGCTAGAGCCGACTCAATTCATCGCCAATAGCATAGTCTCGCTGAGCACCACCTACCTAAACCCGCTAAAGTTCAACCGTTTTGCTAAGAAGGTATTAAAAGACGTTGCCGAGTCGGAGTATACGGCCGCAAAGAAAAACTTACGTAAGGCGACCTGGTCGTCTATTAAGCAGGCATTGATCTATGCCAAAAACAACGGCTCACTGTACCCTACTACCGAAGGCTACGGCCGCACCGATGCCTTAGGGCGAATCGCTAATACTGTCTATGGCGACTATATTAGCCCCGACAATTATCGTACCGCTGACGCGCCGGTCAATTACCCTCACTTATGGGACATCTGGGCCTTTGACTGGGTTCAATGGATGGGAACAGTAAGCCAAGCAATGGCACGTAATATCAATGAGGCACTGGGCACTCGGGCAAAAATCAATCTGCTGCATGGAGCTGAGCTGTATAACAATTCAGTCATGGTGCCGGAGTTGCATTGCATTGAAACCACGTTACAATTTCTAAAGCCACCTCAATGGCCTGAAGACCTAATGGGCCGAGTTGACCGAACGCTAGCCGCGCAAGGTGCTACGATTTTCGCTGAAACCTGCGCCTCGTGCCATGGGCCATTCCCGAGAAAAGCCGTTAATGGAGATATAAACCATGCTGACGCAGGCAAGACTCATGAGTGCACTACCTGTCATGGCCCAACGATGACCAACAACGACGGCACATTGATAGAGCTGAAGGACACTCGAAATCACCCCCCAGTGGCCGTTAACGACAGCCGAAGATTGGGCAAGCCGGAATCTGATTTTCAACTGCAATATAAACGCGACTGGTATTGGGAGCTAATTCACATTCCACTAGAACACATTGGTACTGACCCAACCTCGGCCAGTAATATGCTGAATAACCGCTACGATATCAGCCCATTAGTTGAACAAATCAAACAACTAAGAGCTAACGGTTCGTTTCTAAGGTTACCCGACCCTGCCAGCATTCCAGACCCAACTAAGACCGGCTTCGCCGAAGGTTTAGGCTTCATAGGGGGTGAAGTTCGAGCAAAACAGTATCGTCAATGGGGCTTGATCGAACAAAACGGTTATGCGGTTGTCGCTGGCGAACAAGAGCAAGTCGCTGATCTCAATGGGTTTGGCGAGAGTGATACACCCGAAAACTGGCGAGCGTATCGCCCTCGCCCACTCGAAGGCGTCTGGGCTACTGCGCCGTTTTTGCACAATGGCTCAGTGCCGAGTATCTTTCAGCTGCTTTCACCAAGTGAAGAACGTGATCAAGTTTTTTACTTAGGCCGTAAAGAATATAACCCCGCAACGCTTGGACTTGAGGTCAGTAAATTCAAAGGCGCATTTAAGTTTGATACCTCGATCACCGGCAACTCCAACTTAGGCCATGAGTTTAACGATGGCCTGTGTGGTGACGGTGTCATAGGCTATGAATTAGCAGATCGACCAGGCTACTGCCGTCAATTCACACAGCGTGAGCGGCTTGCGCTGGTGGAATATCTGAAGATTCATAAAGACGGTGAACGCCCTCAACCAGAATCAGAACCGCATTGCAGCGACGTTCAATGGCCGAATCAAGCTGAGGCGTCCTTTAAACAAGTTGAAGCGCCAACTAAGCTTGAGACGAATGGTTCAAACCAAGTTAGCGGCTACGGAACCGGACTCTAATGTTAAAAATAATCACAAAATTTCTACTACTCCTAGTGCTCGGCTACGCGTTGCTATTTGTCTCAGTATTTGCAGCACAAATGTTAGCGGCCGCGCTACGAGACCCTGATGCAGCCTTAATTGATAATACGCCATTGGGCAAAGCAAATCGACGCACCGAGACCGCCGCAATTGTCGAATCAATTCGTAAGATCGTCACCATGGAACGCACGCCACAATATCAGCGCGATGCACATTCAAAGCCACATGGCTGTGTCAGAGCCACCTTTGAAGTGTTCGAATCACAAACGACCTATAACCACGGGATCTTCAAGACTCCGGGTAAATACCAAGCTTGGATACGTTTTTCTAATGGCAGCGTGCCAGCCCTAGTCGACACTAAAAACGACGCGCGCGGCATGGCAATTAAAGTCATGAACGTACCTGGTGAACAGCTACTACCGCCACTCTTGGCCGGTAAGACTCAAGACTTTGTGATGATAAACTCACCGGCGTTTTTCATTCGCTCGACAGCAGACTATCGTGAGTTAGAGAAAGCCGTAGCCCGTGGTGAGCCGTTTAGCTATTTTTTTGGGGCACACTATCTAAACCCTTTTGAGTGGCGATTGAGACAGCTCTATCTGGCATTGGGTACACGAAAAACAGCACCGGCTACGCCACTATCGGCTCAGTATTACAGCATGACACCGTATAACCTTGGACCCAATCAGATTAAGTACAGTGCCAAAGCCTGCGAAAACTATCAAGCACCAGGGGTCGATTACTCTCAGCCAAACTTTCTCAGAGAAGCAATGAAGAAGGTACTCAGTAAGCAAGATACCTGTTTTCAATTCATGGCGCAGATACGCAAGCCTAATGAACGTATGCCAATTGAAGACCCAACGGTCGAATGGTCAGAAGAGAAGTCGCCATACGTGCCAATCGCACGAGTTCATATTCCCAAACAAGGCTTTGACACCGCCGCACAAAACGATATGTGTGAAGCGATGTCATTCAATGTCTGGCACGCGGTAAAAGGTTTCGAACCGATCAGTTATTTCAATCTATTACGCCGTGAGGTGTATCTGCATACAGCGGCATACCGCCAGGTTCGTAATGGCATGCAAGCAATTGAGCCCAACAGCTGGTGCGACAGCTTAGAACAATATTGCCCTCAAGCCCCAGTCGATAACGCCAGCGTAGGCTCGACCAATGTCGATGTAATTCTGCCGGTGAGTAATAGCGAGCAATAGTCGGGTTGATTAAATGAGCAGTATCGTCACGCAAATATTTCTCGGCTCGCTGGTAATACCAATCACCATCTTGGTTCAAGTGTGGTTTATTCGTACCGCGATCGTGCGTCTCAAGGTAATGGACCATACGAAAAAGAACAGCCCAGCGATAACATCAGACCCGATAAACACCTTTAAAGTTGTCTTTGTACTGTCGGCATCCACTCTTTGGCTACTAGCCGCATTGAGTATCGCCATTTGGGTTTGGGCGGGTTTCTTTCAACTGCTCGGGTGTTTTGAATCACTCGAAGAATCACTCTATTTTTCCATGGTCTCGTTTACTACCTTAGGCTTTGGTGATGTTACCCTGCCGAGCGAATGGCGGATTTTATCAGGCATGATCGCGGCAAACGGCCTGGTGCTATTTGGTCTGAACACCGCGTTTTTAATCGAAGTGTTGCACCGGACCCTAGTGCGTGAGCATATTTAGACAGGACCTGAGCATATAGATCCGCTTGGCAACGCTAGCTTCTTGGGTAAACGACATTGCAAACATTCAAATAAAACAATTTTAATGTTAATGCGAATAATTAGCAT
>JAESTB010000048.1 GCA_016763815.1 Arenicella sp. | reverse complement strand
TCAGCCTATTGGGTGATGCAACGCGGGTTGATGTAGGCGAAAAAGAAGCCATACAACAGCGCTTCTTCACGCTGTACCCCGAGAGTCGCGCCTACCAGGGCACGCACGATTTTGAATTTTTTAAATTACACACCGAACGCGTTCGATTTATCGGCGGTTTCGGTGATATTAACTGGATTAGCAAAGACGCATGGACGCTCCCGACACCTGAATGGTTAGGCGATGAAGAAAACATTGTTCGCCACATGAACGAAGATCATGAAGACGCGATGCAACTCATTTGTAAACACCTTTTTGCTATATACGCACAGCATGTCGAAATGATTACACTTACCCCCGACGGCTGCTTCTTAAAAGCGAATCAAGGTAAACCTATCTTTGTTCCGTTTGAAGAACCCGCACATAGTGCCCAAGAAGTACGGCAGCAACTGGTAAAGCTAACTCATGCCGCTAGAGAAGTTGTGGCCGCGTAAAAGTGCTAGTCTGAGTGCATAAGACTAATACAAAAGAGTACTGGTAATGCTAACAAGGTGATTAATGCTCGTTATCCCTCTTACCTAGCTTTCATCGCGTCGAATAAAGTTAATGTCGAAACTCTTACCTTTTTCGCCGCTTACGGTCACCTTCATTTTATTGTTAAGGCCCAATTGATAGTCAAGTTTTTTAGGGAAGTCATGAGTAGAGTTTTCGAAAACAGCATTTTTTCTAGAACACTGGGTCAGCTTAAACGCAACTGGAAAATCATTTTGCTCAGGTTTTGCCAAATAAAAAAGCTCGTTAGCCATTTCAACCAGCCTCAACGATTCGCCAGATTGGCGCTCATTTGAAAGCTTATTTCTCGACTCTCCATAACCTTCAAAAGACTGAGGGCTGACCTTTTTCCAATGCTCGATTGTTATCGATTCTCCATCATCGGCGACCCAGTAACCTAGTAGCCAATCAATCGACCCAATCGAATTACAGGACTGCGCAAATGAAAACGTAGGCACACAGATGAGAAGGTTTACTAGCACGACTGCAATAGTTTTCATGGCTTAAGTCTGAACTCCCTATATCCAATGCCCTGATAAAGGGCAGCACATTAGCGCCACCCCGCGAAGATAACATGCAGTCAACTTAGCAGGTATCGCAAGCTAAAGACAACTTACCTCCGCAAAAGGCAATTCAATATAGTAGATGCGCTTAGATGCGCTTAGATGCTCTCTGCAAAATGCGCCATTATTTCAGCCTTGGTCATTTCTTTTGTCTGATTTGAAAAGCAATAATAATCTGGCCGCTGATCACTAAAATATTGCATATCCATTTCTAAACCATTCAAGTCTTGAAATATCCCGACGGGTATATTGTAGTCGCCACTTTGTTTGAACTTAAAAAATAAATGAGTACCGCAATCGCCACAAAAGCCTCCAGAGGCCCAATCAGACGAGTCATATATCTTGACCTTTTCAGCGCCGTCAATACTTACATTGCTTCCACATTGAACCGCAAAAAACGGAGCCCCTCCCCACCCCCGACATGAGTCACAATGACATACCGTAAACTTAGGATTAATCTCAGTCGCGGTAATTCCAACGGCACCACAGAGACAACTTGCTTTTGACTTCAACACTTAAATACTTCCCCTTAATAAATAAATTACAGTTTTCATGCAAACTTACACCTGCATATTTCAATTATTCAACATCTTAGTTGAACGAGTTTGTCTATATTGAATTGTTCTAGATTAAACTCCTCTAACCGCTCTCAATTTGAGAGCGGTACGGTTCCGTATCAAATTCTGAACCCGAAGCTCTGAATCCAAAGGCTGGAGTTCAGAAAAACCGGCTTATTCGACTACACAAAACGCATTCAGTTTATTGCCATCCAGATCACGAAAATAACCACCATAAAAACCCGTACTATTGCCTTCAGGGCGAAAGCCAGGTTTTCCTTCATCGGTTCCACCCAACTCCAATGCCATTTGATAAAGTGCATCCACCTTCTCAGATGACTCCATTAACAAAGCAACCATCACGCCATTACCGACCGTCGCAGGTTCTTTATTATATGGGACAGATACCGCCACCGAGGGTGCATCGGGGGCTGGAGCCCAAGCGACAAAATAATTTTCCTCCTCCATCAATCGGCCAATTCCGAGCGAGCCAAACAACGCATCATAGTAAGCAACTGCTCGCGGGAAATCGTTGGTTCCTAGTGTTACATATCCGATCATAAGTGTTCTCCAAAGTTGAGTGTTTAAACAGTGAACGATAGCGTAACAAAGCTCTACTGACAGCATGGTGTCAGTAGAGCTTTGTTACGCTATATTACCTGAGAGCTACCTGAGTTTTTTGGTGAAAAAGTATGAGACGAGCAGACAGACTTATTAAAATCACTCATTTCCTTCGGCAACGACGGCGGGCGGTTACCGCCAAGCAAATTGCTGAAGCATTCGAGATATGCACCCGCACAGTTTATCGAGATATCCAGTGTTTAATGGACGCAGGTGTGCCGATTATGGGCGAGGCCGGTGTTGGCTACCTTATTGATAAACAATATTATCTGCCACCGATCACCTTTGATGCCGACGAGCTGGAAGCCATTGGGCTTGGAATTAGTATGGTTCGTCAGTGGACTGACGATAAGTTTGCTGACAAAGCGGAAAGTGCCTTCGAAAAAATACAAGCCGTGTTGCCGGCAAGTCTTCAGGGAGAGTTACAGCAAATCACCACCTACGCGATACCCACTCGCCCGCCGGTTCCATGGACAGTCAGTTTTTCAGAACTGAGAGAGTGCATTCGTACTCGTCGCATGATACACATCGAGTATACCGATGAAGGCAAGCAAGACACCACTCGTACATTACGCCCCCTGGCATTATTATTTTTCAGTCCGGTCTGGCTATTAGCCAGTTGGTGTGAAAAACGTGATGATTTTCGCAACTTCCGACTCGATCGAATACAGAGCCTGACAATATGCGAAGACACTTTTAGCGATGAATCAGACAAAAACCTGGCGGCGTATATGGCAAAAGACGCGGACTGTCATAGCTGAAAATTGTGAACTCTCAGAATACCGCGCTCGGAAAAATTAAGTGTCGTACAAGGCGATAAAAATACCTTACCACCATGTTTGCTCGTAGCTGTAAATATCAATATTTGCGAGTGCCTTTTCTGGCTTCCTGCGGTTTGAATCACCGAATTAAGCTGTCGAGTTAGGGCCCAAATTCGATATGGCTTCTGGAGGCTGTTAGTTGCCTTGAGTAGAGATTTGATTTGCATCAAAAACCACCTCACCACTCTTGATAGTGATATCTATCGATTCGAAAGTCAGGTCAGTGATGGAGTTAGTCTGGTACATCACTAAATCACCAGGTTCGCCTATTTCGACAACACCCGAGTTATCAGAAAACTTCTTTGCTGGGGCCGTAGTCAGAGATTTTAATATCGCCTCGAAGTCCATCCCTGACCGCGCCATCAGGCGGTATTCTTCAGCCGGGTCATAATCACTCATATAGCCAACATCTGTACCAAATAGGATTGTAGCGCCGGCGTTATAGACGGCTTTTAATTGATTTACTGCGATATCTTGATTGGCATCAATCTGAAAGATTGGCACATTGTGGCGGCTAAGCTCCCAGCGCCAAAGCTTAAGCGTTGGTATCACTGAGACTTGCTTATCAATTATTGTTTGAATGGTCTCCTCAGTAAATACGCCAGCGGCCGGCGCAGTATGAGCTAATATATCAACGCCATTGTTAACCGCATTCTCAAGCCCTGTTTTGTCTGTGGGATGCGCTATAACAAAAGTATGTTTTTGATGTGCCGCGTTAGTAATCGCTTTAATAACATTTGGAGGTAGGTGAATTGTCTTTTCTGGCGACATGAAAGAACCAGCAAATATCTTAATTCCTTGCGCTCCTGAGTCAAGGACCTTGTTCACCGCCGGAGCAGCTTGAGATGGCAGACTAATTTCGGGCAGTCTAACGCCGGGTAAATAAGATGGAGTACCATCTGTGTAAACAAAGCTTCCACTTGCTATCACTATGTCAGGCCCCTTGATCTCACCTTGCTCAATTGATCGAATAAGACCTAGAGTAGATGGCAAATACGAGCCAGTATCGACGACTGAGGTAAAGCCATATTTTAACAACATGTTGGTGATTAGCGATTGTGCATTTGATTCAAGCTTGGCATCGGTAAAATGAACATGACTATTCCACAAGCCTGCGGTCACACTGCGACCTCTCGCATCAATCTTAAAAACATCACCCTGCGGTTTAGACTGGCTAACTCCCGCTATTTTTCCATCTTTGATAGATATTGTTGCACCCTCTAAAGGGGGGAGACCGGGGCCAGGATATAATTTCGCGTTGTATATCACTAAGTCTTTGGCTGACGAGTCGGTAGACCAAAGCATTAAGGCAAAGGATAGAAGTATTATTTTTTTTATCATCTCTATTCTATTGATGGGTTAACATAAAATCATTTAGGTTCAAGTATCAACTAACACCTGATTGCATAGGATTTATCGTGGCGGTCCTAAACGTCTATTTTAGCAACTAATTAACTCGACGCCTATACGCTGAGAAACATCAAGCGGTTTGTATAAGTAACTCACAGTCTATCTCTCACTATTGGAAAAATGAATTACTAAGCGTTCTCTACAGCCTCTCTAAAACCATTGCATGACTCGATCAAACCATGATCTCCACGATGCAAAGCACCTCCGATTAGAAACATCATTTCTGAACCGTAGAAATCATGTAACTCAGTAACACGATCAAGCGTCATACCACCACCGGGAGTCGGAAGAATGGTTTTAATATGGCTCATGTCTGCCTGAGTCCCATCGGCGATAGACATACACTCATCTTTACTAAAAGAAAAACGGCCGCCATAGCTAGGAAAGATCGAAGCATCAGCACCCGCTAGGCGCATTAACTGGCCGAATAGTGCGTAGAAGGACAGACCATCATTCGGTGAGATTGCGTATGAACCAATAAATGAGGGGTGCCCCAAGATAGGCAAGCCAAGATCGTCGTCGTCAGCAAGAGCGCGCATCGTATCAAAACCAACCAGTCCAGGCGCCACCAATAGCCCGCCTGAATTACACTCTTTAGCAAAGTACGCATCATCCATCAACGTTTCAAATGGTGAGCTCAAACTAGGAACATAGCGACATTTATAACCGGTTTCTTGGTTAGCCCGTTCAACCGCTTGTGCACACAACTCAACTCGCTCACGAAATGGAGAGAACGGCTGGTTAGCTAAACCGTGATCATCTTTAATGAAATCCATGCCGCCTTTTGCAAACTCATACGCTTGTTGCGCCAGGCCTTTGCTTGACAAACCCATCGGCTTTAACGCCGTACACAATAACGCTCGTGTAGGCTGGTCTACCATTTTCCGCAAACCAGCTGAACCGAACCGAGGACCCCTAAAATGCCCGAGTAATGACTGAGGTAAGTTATCTAACTTGGCGATACGGATGTTTGGTTTGATGCTGATGTTGCCAAAAATCACATTAATGAGTTGCGGCAGAGTAAAACCCGTTACCTCTATCGCGAAACTAATAGTCACCTCCCAAACCTCAGAAGCCAACTGCTTAATATCCTTAACTTGGCCAATTATATGATTGCGAATATCGTCATCGGCGCTGATCAAGTCAGCGGGAAATTCTATCGTTTGCTCAATGCAAATATCTTGCGCGATTAAATCTACTTCAACCCTACCACCTTTTACGTGATAGACAACATCAAACCGATCACCGGATAGGTTTAGCTTGTTTACAGGGTCAATCATTTTAGAGCCTCAGCGGTTTTCATTTTTAGAGCCTCAGCGGTTTTCATTTTTAGAGCCTCAGCGGTTTTCATTTAT
>JAESTB010000566.1 GCA_016763815.1 Arenicella sp. | reverse complement strand
TTTGGTTATCGCAGATATAAAAGGAGCACTGATTACCGCCGAGCAAGACAAAACACTAAAGACACGAGCGACTGATTTAGGCTATCAATACCTTGCAAAGCCTATTGAGCCCGCAGCGCTTAAAGCCGCATTGTTGTACCTGTTAGACACTGATGTTTAATTGTTAGACACTGACGCTTAATTGTCTAGTCGTTATCTAGGATTGGAGCCTAGATTATACTAATGTCGTATGGAAGGTATTGTTGAAAATGGATATTCTCTAAGCAACAGAGTCTCAACTAAGCAACAGAGTCTCAACTAAGTAACTGAGCTTCTAGTGATACACAATAAGGGTTACAGTATGATTAACGACTATCAGCAATGGCGAGCTAACCCGACCGAATTTTGGCGTGATCAGGCGCAAAGTATTGACTGGTTTACGCCGCCTAGCGTTATCCTAACCGAGTCAACTGACGGCTCAGCGTCATGGTTTGATGATGGTGAGATGAATTCGTGCTACCTCGCGTTAGATCATCATGTTGCTAACGGGCGAGGGTCGCAAACGGCGCTCATTTATGATTCCCCGGTTACTCAGCAGAGTCGTTGTTATTCGTTTTTAGAGTTGCGCGATGAGACGGCTAAGGTTGCTGGCATGTTAGTTGATCTGGGTGTTAAAAAAGGCGATACGGTCATTATTTATATGCCAATGATTCCTCAAGCGGCAATGGCGATGCTAGCCTGCGCGCGAATTGGTGCGGTGCACTCGGTCGTGTTTGGAGGTTTCGCCGCGCCGGAATTGGCCGCTAGAATTGACGACGCCAAACCGTCGGTCATTCTGGCCGCCTCTTGCGGCATTGAAGTCGATCGGGTAATTGAATACAAACCACTAATAGACTCAGCGATTGAGTTGGCTGAATTTAAACCCTTGCATACTATTGTATTGCAGCGTCATCAGGCTGTTGCTCACCTCGATAAGCTCATCGACAAAGACTGGGGAATTTGTGTCAGTCAGGCACAGCCGGTTGAGCCAATAGCACTTCGAGGTGACGACCCGCTTTACATACTTTACACATCCGGTACGACTGGCAAGCCGAAAGGAGTGGTGCGTCAAAACGGTGGCCATGCGGTAGCGCTAAAATACAGTATGGACGCGGTTTATGGCATGCGGCAAGGAGATGTTTTTTGGTCAGCATCAGACGTTGGATGGGTTGTGGGCCATTCGTATATTGTTTACGGGCCATTGATTCATGGTTGCACAACGATTATGTACGAGGGCAAACCAATAATGACACCTGATGCTGGGGCATTTTGGCGTGTTATTGAACAATATTCGGTCAATGCGATTTTTAGCGCGCCAACGGCTTTTCGAGCTATTCGCCGAGAAGACCCCAATGGTGAACTCGTTTCAAAGTATGACATTAGTAGCCTTCGCACGGTATTTGCCGCCGGTGAACGTTTGGACCCCGCAACCCAAAATTGGATGAGCAACACACTTGGTGTGCCGATTATTGACAATTGGTGGCAAACAGAAACCGGTTGGCCGATCGCCGCAAACCTCATGGGGCGCGAACCCTTACCGGTCAAGAACGGCTCAGCGACCAAGCCCATGCCGGGCTTTGACATTCACATTTTAGATGATGACGGTCAGCCAGTTGCGCAAGGAATGCAGGGTAATATCGCGATCAAGTTGCCGCTACCGCCAGGTTGTTTATCAACAGTGTGGGGTGATCACCAGTGCTTCCTCGACTCATATCTAAGCGACTATCCAGGGTTCTACACCAGCGGTGATGGCGGTTATTTTGATCAAGAGGGCTATCTTTTTGTAATGGGGAGAGTTGATGACGTAATAAATATTGCTGGTCATCGATTGTCTACGGGTGATATCGAAGAGGTTATCGCTCAGCACCCTGACGTTGCCGAGTGCGCTGTAGTGGCGATGCTTGATGAGTTAAAAGGCGAACTGCCGGTTGGTTTCGTGGTACTTAACAGTTCCGCAGATGTCACTAGCCGCGGTAATATTGACTCTGAATTAAGCCACTTGGTTCGCCAATCTATTGGCCCAATCGCTTGTTATCGGAGTAGTTATTTGGTCTCAAGATTACCTAAAACGCGATCTGGCAAAGTACTACGCAAGGTCCTTAAGGCGATGCTTAATGGTGAGGATGTCTTGCTACCGCCGACCATTGATGATGTTTCGTCACTCGATGAAATAAAGAAAGTGCTGCTATGAGCGGGCTTAAATCTTACAGAGCGCTAAATTAACCGCGAGAGTTAATCAAAAATGTCTTATAGGCTTAGTTTAGCCTGTTTTAAGTTCGGGGTTTTTAGCTTCATGCTCTTTGGCAAAGAGTACCGCTTGTGTACGGTTATTAATGTTTAATTTCTTAAATACGGTGGTGATGTGTGCCTTAACGGTCGCTTCGGTGATCTGCAAGTCGTAGGCTATTTGTTTATTCAGTTTACCTTTACCTATTTCGATCAGCACCTTCAACTGCGAGGGAGTAAGACTGCCTATTTGGTTTGCGGCAATGCTGTGGGCATCAGGTGACTCTGTATTTAAATCAATGTTTTCTGGGGCATAAATATCTCCTCTTAAAATCACTTCAATAGCTTCTTTTATGGTTTCAGGAGCTGACGACTTAATGATGTAACCTGAGGCGTTTAGCTCAAGACAGGTTCTAATGATGACGGGCTCTTCATGCGCGGAGACCACTACAATTGGGGTAGTGGGGTGCTGCTTCTTTAGTAGCGCTAAGTCGGTAAGCCCATTCGAGTCTGGCATGTTCAAGTCAAGAAACACTAATTTAAATGATTGTGTCTCAAGCGCCTGTTTTGTTTCGGCATAGTTAGTGGCATTAACAACCTTGGCTGTGGGTAGCGCTGAACAGGCGATAAAGGCAAGTGCCTCGCGAAACAACGGGTGGTCGTCAGCAATCAGTAGAGTATCTGTCATGCTTCACTATAAACAGTAGTATCACTGCGGCGCAACCTTAAGCGTCGCTTCGGGCCTAATACTTTTGTCCAATACTCGTTCGCCGTCAGCGAGCGTAGACTTGAGGTTCTTATAATAAATGGATGGAGAGATTTACCATGAAAAACAATGCTGAGGCTTACTGGAAAGCCAATGTTAGTTTGATTGTCAAACTCCTAGTGATTTGGTTTGTAGTACCGTTTCTCGGTGGGATCGTGTTCGTCGATACACTAAATCAATTTAATCTAGGCGGTTACCCATTAGGTTTTTGGATTGCCCAGCAAGGGTCAATTTACATGTTCGTGGTACTGATATTTTATTACGCTAAAAAAATGAGTGATCTAGACGACCAATTTGCCGATGGAGGGGACTAATCATGGAACTTCAAACCTTAACTTATATTGTTGTCGGTTTCACTTTCACGGTCTATATTGGCATTGCTATTTGGGCTCGAGCTGGCTCAACTAAAGAATTTTACGTTGCTGGCGGGGGGGATACACCCGATTGCCAATGGCATGGCGACTGGCGCTGATTGGATGTCAGCCGCATCGTTTATATCGATGGCGGGCTTAATTGGTTTCTCTTATCAAGGCTACGGCGGCTCGGTATTCTTACTAGGCTGGACTGGTGGTTATGTGTTGTTAGCAATGTGCTTAGCCCCATATCTACGTAAGTTCGGCAAGTTCACAGTGCCAGAATTTATTGGTGATCGTTACTATTCCAA
>JAESTB010000565.1 GCA_016763815.1 Arenicella sp. | reverse complement strand
TTCAATATTCAAATGCTCAAGCAAGCCATTAGCATCCACAATGCGCCTAAAAATAAACTCAGGTTATAGCAAATGCCTGTAACGATCCCGGGGTCGGTAGGTCATTAAACGACTTAGAAATGTATTACAGGTGTGCCCGCCGATTTATTTCAATTAGTTACCGAAACCAGAACAGATAACCGTAAATCATCTGCCAAGCAAAAAAATGCCAGCGCCGAGGGCGCTGGCCAAAACCATTGACATTTCGGTGCATAGGACACTGGGTTAATGACAATGGGAAAGCGAATCAGGCTAAAAGTTAGCATCCATGGTGCCGCCTATTTGCACATCAGATAAAAATCTTAAAATAACTCCAGCGCCACCTTTTACAGAGATACTGGAGTTATGATCGATGCAGACGTACGTGTTTAAATTAATATTGCGATCTCCATCGCCGAAAATATTCCTGTTAAATTAAGCAATAGCTATATCCAATGCCATTTAGGTTGATCGTGTTATTTCGTGCCGGTCTCAACTTAAACATTGTTTTCAGAAACCCTCTACCTTATTCAACTCTGATAGAAATTACTTACTTGAACACTATCTACCAACAGCGTTAATTCATAGTTAAAAATATGTTACCCGTCGCTAAATCAATAGATCAAAATAATTTATTTAGCAATAAAACCACGAGACCCAAACATTTGCTTGGCCATACTGCCAGCGGGATCAATCACCATCACCCGCCACCAACACTAAAAACTCCGTTGCTCACGGTTAGAGATCGAGTTATAAATAAATTGCAATGAAGCCAATACAATTATACAAACGCCAAATGCGGGCAAAAACAGACATAATAACAAAATTATTATTAACCACTTTGTTGGCAGATCTTGATTGACCTTCCTAGGAATACCCAAACTGTTGGCTGATCGTCTCTTCAACCATGTCATTAACCCAAGAATACAGAGAATGGTGGTTGATAAGGCGGTAATTAGAACGAGAACTTTATTGAGTGTTCCGAACAGTGCTCCCTCATGTAGAGAAATGCCGTGTGACACAACTCGTTGAACTGGATGATGATCTTCAAATCCTATGCGCGATATTTGCTGTGCTGAAAATTGATCAAAATGTAAGGTCACACGTTTAGCCCTATCAGGAGGCATTGACCTTACCGTCCACACTCCATTGTTAGATTTTGGTGGGCTGATATAAATAGGGTGTGCTAGAGTCAGGACTTCTAGCTTACTTGCAATATCGGTAAGGGTATAAGCAAACTGGTCATTGCTCCCCCAGCTCTGACTTACCATTCCTTTTCGATTATCTGAAATTTCCCATAGCGTATCTTCTGGTAGTTCAGGTTTGCCGAACTTGTTACCTAAGTTGTTACCTAAGTTGCGATCAAGTCCGTCACCCGACTTTAATGTGACAAACCATTCCTGTTTGGGCCCGCTCCAACCGGCAAACTCTTTGAGTTCTTTAAAGCCATTCCCCCAAAGTTGTGTCCACGGTAAGCCGGTGAGTAACATCAACATTAAGGGAATTGATATGTAGAGCCCTATCACAGCATGAACCGTCCGGAGATTGAACCGGCCATTTATTTTAAGCTGTGGTGAAAATATTTGTTTTGAAGGCTTAACTTCCATCCTTTGCTTACTAGAATGACTTTTGTAAAACCAGAGTATCGACCCGCTAGTCAACAAGACAATCGCCCAAGAAGCGACTAATTCAACAATGTACGACGCTGTATTCCCAAGCAGTAATTCACTATGAAGTTTTTTAACTATGTTGAGAAAACGGTCTTCAGAAACTTTAACCTCCAAAATTTTTCCGCTATAACGATCAACCCAAATGGTTAATTTTTCGGTATTCGGTGCATTGTGATGCGCGTGTTCAGACCCACCCTCGGGGTGGTCCATAATCTCTTTCGGAAGGATGTCAAACTCGACTGTCGAATCACCTTGCTTTGCAAGGGTTAGCCGAAGAAATGTCGCTGCTGGATATTCAGCAATTACATTTTGTAATAGAGTGGCTTCACCGATTGGTTCCGCTTTTTTTGTTGTTATTGCTGCGTTCTGCTTAGATATTGCATTGATTCCTCGCTCCTCCCATTGTTCTAATTCGGCCTTGAAAAGGTAAATTGAACCGGTTATAGATATCAGGATAAGGAAAGGGCAAATTATGAGGCCGGCAAAAAAATGCCAGCGCCAAAGGCGCTGACGAAAACCATTAACGTTAGGATGCATAAATCACCCGCATAATACCAATTGAAGAGTGTACTAATTTCATGAGTTAGGAATCGAGTATTTAAGACTAAGATGGAAGGTACGACCTGGCCACGGATGAAACACGTAAGCCACGTCATCGAACACATTATTAATTCCGGCGCTCACGTGCAAATTCGGTGAAATATCCCAATTCGCTTTGAGTCCAACAAAGATATAACGCGTATGAGCGCCAAAAGTATTGTTTTCAGTATCGCTATTATCTAGTTCACCAAAGCTGTTTCCGGCATAACGAATCGATCCACCAAAATTAAACTGATCATTGACTTTGTAGCTTAAAATTAGGTTTGAACGAAATTCAGGGATACGTGGAAAGCGCTTACCGACAAGTTCCGGATTATTGGCGTTTTTACTGATTTTAGCGCCGGTGTAAGTAGTGTTAAATGACAGATTAACAGGCAGTCCAAAAATATCGTTGGCAGCGATTATTAATTCAGCCCCATCGGTCTTTACGGTATCTACGGGGAGAAAGGTAGTAACACCCGATATTGACGATGTTTGGTTGAAAATCACGTCATCTACATCTTCATGGAAAAGATTTACCGTGACAGATCCATTGTCAAAAAGCTGCTCAAGCGATAGATTATGAAAGACTCCGTCTTCAGGATTAAGCGTAGCGTCAGCAACACTACCTCCGCTGACGCTCGCGTTATTAACAAATATTTCTTCAATAACGGGGAACCTTAGCGCTTGCGCAACTGAATACCTGAAGGTTCTGCGGTCCGTTGGCGAATAGGCAATTGACGCCTTTGTTGAAAATCCATCTTCTGATCGGTCAGCTGAATTAGTGCTTCCAACGTAACCATTTTCGCCTGCCCAATCATCGTACCGCAAGCCTAACGACAAATCCCAGCGTTCGCTTAGCGCCGTACCATATTGCGCAAATGCAGCAATGGTTTGGGCTTCACCGCCACTATCGGCGCGCCCTGTCGACCTGTCTCCATCCAGCTCATTGCTAACTCGCTGACCGCTGATGCTATTGTAGTTATCAACAATAAAATCTAATTCATAACTGTTATAATGAAGCCCAAGCGATAATCGTTGATTTTCGTTTCCAGCGAAACTATCAGTCGAGAATTTAAGGTCAACAATATTCCAGCCTGTATCGTCGTAGCTTGTAATACGCGCCCTACTCCGATCGTTTATCGAGGTGAAATTAGGGTCATCTGGATTTGCTCCCGAGCGGATTTCAGTATCGTCTAACACGTCGAAGTAACTATAAAAAACATCCGCAGCCCAATCGTTTGCAAGGTCGAAGCTCGCTCCTAGACCGATCAATAAGCTTTCACGTTGTTGATCACGGGTTTGAAAAACACTGGTGCCGAAATTAGAGGTGTCGTAGTTGATACCGTTAATATCGACTTCTCGATCGAAAATCGGCACTCCACCTGCATCACTTAAAAAGTTGTTTGCTTGGTTCTCACGGCGTGAGCGCTGTTCGTAGGCTACCGATCCACGAAACTCAGCGTATTCTTGATGGTAAAAGAATTTCGCTTTAACTAAATCAGTTTTGGCATTTTCTGTACCCGAATCACCAAAGTAAATACCCGCTAATCCATTTGTATCATTGCCAGACGGAATCGAGTCACCACTGGCGAACGCGGTAGAAGAACTACCAGAGTCGGGCAGCCTAAAAAATTGAGTCTGGGGTTGGCTCTCATTATCCAAGCGTGTGTACGAAACACTGTAACCAAGATTTCCTACCTTATCTTCGTGTGCCACATACGCCCGATAACCCTGGTAATTTTCATTGGTAAGTAATCGATTGTAATCTTGAGAAAAAGCGCCTAGTTCGAGTGTGGTGAGGCTTTGCGAAGGCCGACGCGTTTTGATATTGACAACACCGCCCATTGCATTACCGCTGTATTGTGACGAATACGGTCCGTAGATTACCTCTGCACTTGCAACTTCATCAGGTGAAATTAGAGACCAGCGAGGCGAACCACGAAACCGTGTTTGTAAGTGGTAGTGCAGAGGCATGCCGTCGACAAACACCATCGTTCTGGGGGTTTGAAACATATTTGACCCACGAATGCCGACAACTCCGTTGGGGTCTCCAATAAAACGTTTGCGAATAACCAAACTTGGTTGGTGCGCGAGCGCGTCCTCTACTGTGGTTATATTAAGAGCCTTAAGTTGTTCCGCAGTAATTACGCTTGTTGGGCTGACGGCCGTTGTATCTTTGAAAAAGGCGTCGGCAAGAACGCGAACCTCTTCGATTTGAGGCTTACTTTGGTCATCAATAGTTTGAGCAATAGAAGGGGTCGACAAAGCAACTCCAGCTAGGCCCAGCGCGGCTAATTCGAATACTAGGTATTTGTTGTTCATTTTCACTCCATGGTCATCCGACGGATAGATTATTTAGTCTATCGATCAAGCTGATGACGGCGGCGTCACTACGCCGCTCAAAAAATTATGTGTTCAGAATATTTGTCTGAGACTAGAGTCCTGCTAAGAGAAAATGGTGACTATTGGAGGAGCGCGCGATTGCTGTTTCCGTAAGCGCAAGGCTATTATTACTAGCGCATGTTGAGTGGCCGCTGAAAGCCGAATATTGGTGAGCGAAAATGGTATTAGCGAAGGGCATTGGAGAAAGTCCTGGCCCGAGCTAAGCGTCGCGTAATTACACTTGTTATTGTTTTCGCCATGGCCATTGTGAATATTGGCCAAAGCGTAATTACTTAGCGCGTTATCGTGTGTTTTATGACTGCCATGCGGCTGAGGTTTAGAGCTGCTTTGCGCCGTATGATGAGAACTATGATGAGAACTATG
>JAESTB010000047.1 GCA_016763815.1 Arenicella sp. | reverse complement strand
GCGATAGCGACCATTGCTAATACACCACTACTTACCCCGGCATACTGGGCAAGCACTACTGGCAGAACCCCTTTGAGTACGTCACCTATAAGAGTCAGAGCCGCGGCAAATTTATTGCCCGAGCGCAAAACATTGGTCGCACCAGGGTTGCCGCTGCCGGTTTCTCTCGGGTCGCCCAAACGGAATACTTTGGAGACAAGCACTGCACTCGAGATCGAGCCAAACAGATAGCCTAGAATCGGCCAGGTAAAAGAAGGTAGTTCAAACATAGTGTTCTATCGCCTAAATGGCTGCCTTTTTTAAGAAGCGCAATTGTACTGTGTTAGAGTAAATGCAGTTAATAAAATTGTGTAAAATTCAACTTTTAGAATCACCGCTCTAATTGGAATAAATAATGGACATCATCTACCTACATGGCTTGAAATGCGAATGCACCATTGGTGTTTGGCAATGGGAAAAAGCCATCACCCAAACGTTAGTACTCGACATTGAGTTAGCAACCGATGCCGGTAAAGCGGCTGAAAACGATGATTTAAAAGACGCGCTTGACTATCAGGCGATTACTGAAAGCGTTCAAGTCTATGCTAAAGGAAATGCCTTCGAGCTGATTGAAACATTGGCTGAGCGTATCGCTACGCTGATATTAGAGCAATTTAGTACCTCTTGGGTGCGAATAAAACTTGATAAGGGGCAAGCGGTGAAAGGCGTTAAAAATGTCGGTGTGATTATTGAGCGTGGAAAACGCTCATAAACGTTGGCTATTCAGTTGAAATCTGCCATTTGGTGGTGCTGCTAAGCCGCCTGTCCCGAAGCCGCTTCTATTTGGTGGCTTCTAAAATGGCTGCAAGGACAAGCATTAGCAAATCGTCGCCGCCATAACGTCAAGATTTCTCAGATCTTCACACTGTTTAAATGACGACTGAGCGCCCACCGTCGACGGCGATTATTTGCCCGGTAATATAGCTGCCTTGGTCAACTAAAAAACGAACCAAACTAGCGACATCTTCAGGCTTCCCCATTCGGCCCATCGGTATTTTTTCTAGTATTTCTTGTTGTTCTGCCATGCCACTACCACCTTCTGGCCACAAAATAGCACCGGGCGACACGCCATTTACCCGGATGTCAGGGGCCAAATCGCGCGCTAGAGACATGGTTAACATTTCCAAACCGGCTTTGGCTGAACAATAAGCTGGGTGGTTCGCCATCGGCTTACGAGCATGAATGTCAACGATGTTAATGATTGATCCATTGCGTTCACGTATATAGGGTACGCAGGCTTTTACCATGAACGCAGGTGCTTTGAGGTTGCTTCCAACCAAGTCATTCCAGAAGTCCTCTTGCAGCAATTCAATTGGCGTTGGGTAGAAAGTAGATGCATTGTTTATCAGTACGTCTATCCCGCCAAAGGCCTTGGCCGCATCAGCGACTAAGCTCGGTATGGTAGCGGTATCTAATAATTCACCTTGTAGCGCAACGGCACTGGCTTCACGATTCTTATTCAACTGCGCGACAAGCTCTGAGGCAGGCCCAGCTGATGAGCGATAATGCACTACGATATTGTGACCGGCCTCGTGCAAGTTAATGGCCATTTGCCGACCAATGCGCTTAGCGCCGCCGGTAATTAAAATGGTTTTTGCTTGATGATTCATATTCTCGTGCCAATAAAGGACTAAAAACTTACTATAACCCAATAACATAAGCACCTAAACTGACTGAGGCCTCAGCATAACTCGACGAATGAATGAAAATGTCTGTAACTGTTTTATTTGAGTTGAAACTCCCCTATTTTTCGTTGGAACTCTCCTATTTTTTGTTGAAACTCTCCTATTTTTTGTTGAAAAACTTGCCAATACCTTGTTATTAGCTGCGTTTTCCGCCTCAATTGGAGGCATTCCAAGCACTTTTTATTTCGTTCCTGAGTTATGCTGAGGTCTCTGATTACCTTCATCTCTATTTCAAAATGGATATTTTTCACGCGATCGTCTTAGCAATTGTTCAAGGCATTACAGAGTTTCTACCGATATCGAGCTCGGCGCACCTAATTTTAGTGCCAAAATTACTTGGGTGGGCTGACCAAGGCTTGGCTTTTGATGTGGCCGTTCATGTCGGCACCTTGCTTGCGGTGGTTGTTTTTTTGAAGAAAGAAATTCAGCAGATAGCGCCGGCATGGTTGCTAGGTTGGCGTGGTTTTAACTGGGGTGTGCACGGTAAATTAGGCTGGTTAGTTATATTTGCCACAATTCCGGTAGGGCTTATTGGGCTTTTACTTGGCGATTTTGTAGAAGCTAATTTGCGCGCCGCGTGGGTAATTGCAGCAAGCACACTCGTGTTTGGAATATTACTTGCTTGGGCAGATCGAAAAGGTGCGCAAAATAGCGCGCCAATTGAATCGCTGACTTGGAGGCAAACATTATTGGTCGGCATGGCTCAAGTGTTCGCCTTGATACCCGGAACATCTCGCTCGGGAGTCACCATGACCGCTCTATTAGCCTTGGGCTTTAGTCGGGTTGCTGCGGCCAGATTTTCATTCTTGATGGCGGTTCCAGTAATCGCCTTATCAGGCTTTCTTAAGGGCACCGAGCTGGCGACCAGTGAGCAGACGGTTGAATGGGGCGTGTTATTTCTAGGTGCCGCGTTGTCAGCGATTGTCGCTTTTGCATGCATGCATTGGTTTATGCGTTTTGTTGAGCGTGTCGGTATGATGCCGTTTGTGATCTACCGAATTTTGCTATCCATCGTTATCGTTTGGCTCTTGGTGTAGCCGACCTTGGCTGTTAGAGCACGACTATTATTAGCGCATAGCTTTCACCGATTTGAGCCGATTTAGCCTTATGAATTACGCCAATTAGATTTATAATGCCTAACCATATAGACAGAGACCTTTGCACGAACCAATTAATGATTGAAAATACGCCTACTCTTTGTTAGAAAATGAGTGAATAGCCCTCTATTCCCGTCGTTTTCTGCCTCAATTAGTCGCATTTTACCTCATTTTCATTTCAATCCTGATTGCTGCAAAGGTTTCAGTGACCTAAATAATTGGAGTAAACAATGAAAAATTTATTAGTAGGCTTAGCCGTCGCATCGGTGCTCATGTCGCCATTTGTCATTTCTTCATCAGTGCTTGCGTGGGGTGATGAGTGTGAATTTACCCGCGACATTGAGCGCGAGCTTAGCTTAAGCGATTCGTCCTTATTAACCGTTGTGGCGGGGGCCGGCAAGCTCGAAATAATCGGCGATGCGGGTAGAAAAACGATCTTGATTGAAGCCAAGTTATGCGCTGAGCGTGAGTCGCAGTTGGCTGATATGGGCGTCAGCTCTGAGCTAAAGAGCGATGTTACCTATGTGAAAACCAAGTTTGCCAAGGGGCTGCTTTGGGGTACCGATAGTGACGGTGCTTATATTGATTTAACCTTACATGTGCCGGCCAACGCTAAGCTAGACGTCACCGACAGCAGCGGCAAGGCGAGTGTAGTGCGGGCGGCGTCACTGGTGATGGTTGATTCATCTGGCGAGCTCTTAATCGAAGATATTGGGGGTAATGTGACCGTTGAGGACTCTTCTGGTTCTTTAAGAATCAATCGGGTTAATGGCAACGTGTCGGTAACCGACAGCTCGGGCTCGATTAAGGTGACCTATGTTGCGGGTAATTTTACCGTCGAGGTTGATAGTTCGGGCAGCATCAATGCCGAGTACGTGAAGGGCAATGTGTTAGTACGAAGTGATAGCAGTGGCTCTATTAATGCCTATAAAGTTGGCGGTGATTTTACCGTCGTGGAAGACTCGTCGGGCGGCATTGAGCATAAAGATGTTGCCGGTAAGGTGAGCGTGCCAGACTAGTTCTTAGCCACAGCCGTTTAATTACAGCCGTTTAAGCCATAGCCGTTTAGTGACCGTGGCTTACTCGCCTAGAGACAAATAGTCTTCCAGCATGCTGTTCAACATGTTGTGGCCGAAGTGGGTTGGGCGAATTCGGTTTGGGCCAACCTCGATCAGGCCTTCGGATTGGTGCTTATCGAGTAAGGGTTGAATGGTCTGCTGGTTTAGCTTGCAGCGTGAGGTGAAGGTGTCTATTTCAAAGCCGCTGTTCAAGCGCAAGGCGTTCATCATAAATTCAAACGGCAGTTGCTGAGTTGCGACTGTTTCGCGTGCGCCTACTTTGTCTTCTCTGGCGATGTAGGTGTTCGGATGTTTGATTTTCCAAGCACGCGATACCTCGTCGTTTT
>JAESTB010000046.1 GCA_016763815.1 Arenicella sp. | reverse complement strand
TTTGGCTAAATGATCGTCACTTAGAGCATACGCCTAGATACCCCCGATATACACCAATATCAACCGAACAAGCTGGCCTGATCGACTCACTTTTAGAGCAACAGGGTGTTCTGAGGTTTCGGCAGTCATCGCCTTAAGTTAGTTCGCCATTGCTGATTTTTAGCAATCTTGAGGTAACTGAAATAGTTCTGCCATGGTTAACGTGCGCGTCTAAGGCTGCCAGCAAGAATGCCACATAGCTGTCTATATCGCAGGAAAGTTCACAATATGTAACATTTTTTCGGAAAAACGGGACTAAGGTCGTAGGCTAATTGGACATTAGGTACTAGAGTTCTCTGCTAACATAGCCATTATGGTAAGGGTTTGCACTGGTTTGGGAACCAGATCACCCTTAGTTGATTCAAGTGTTTTTCTTCGTATCACATATAGGGAGTTGTCGATGAAAGTTAGACTTAAAGAAATAAAAGTGATCGCATTGAATACCGGCACGGTTATTTTGCTCACTCAATTTGTTCGTTTAGCCAGAGTACGAGAGGGTGCTGAACTTCGAATGCAACAGGCCGATATTGTTCATCGGGTATTCCAGTACGCGGCGACATCGGAAAATCCAGATTTAATCGTATTGTTTATGCGCATCAAGAAGTCAATGTCCAAGCACATACAAAAGAGCAAACTAGAGCGGCCATCTTTTAATCTTTATGACGATGCTGTTGCATAAAATGGCAGGCGTAGTGCTCTAACGATAGACGTTTGGGGCGAGAGAAATACAAGCTACATGTTCCAATAATTGATGCTCTCTGAGCATCTATGAATTGTCGAGCGCTGAGAGACATCTTGGTTAGCTAATTCGCTCGAGGTTGATGACACGTTTGCCAAAACAGAAATGAGAACCAATTATTCATTCCCCCCCCCAAAAAGCCTGATCAGCTTCGTGCGCTAAGCAGCGCACTAGACAGCGGTTATGTTTCTACCGATCTCCTCACCCTATTTGGGGCATAAACCATTTAACGTATCTAGCGTGTTAGACTTCTCTGATAAAATTAATAGGTTTAAGCTACGGCTGATGATTGTTAACCGTATCTAAGAGACCTCTCTAAGTTAAAAAATAGGCGACGTTGCTCACATGGATAGTGTCGACGACTCCATTAACGTCATTGGTTTAGCGTTGATTCGCGGCCACAACACGGCTAACAATATGAAATTTGTATCAACTATCTCGATCCTTTCTTTAACTATTTTGTCTGCCTGTACTGACCAACAAAAAGCAGAAGATTCAACTGTTTTGCAAACTGAGTCGGCAAAGCTGGTCGCACAAAGCGCTACCCCAATCATAACATCGGTGAATCGCGAGACCATTATTGAGGCTAGCTCCAGCGGTTGGAGGTCGCATGGCCGAACCTATTCGGAACAACGGCATTCGCCGTTAAACGCGATTAATGCCGAGAGTGTCGTTGATTTAGGCCTGGCATGGTCATTCGACCTGGGTTCTAGCCGAGGTATAGAAACTACTCCGATTGTTCACAATGGTGTGATGTACGTCACCGCAACGTGGAACAAAGTGCATGCTCTCGACGCCAAAACCGGCCAACACTTGTGGAGCTTCGATCCCGAAATAGATAAGGAGCAGGCAGCGAAAGGCTGCTGTGACGTTATTAACCGTGGTGTCGCAATCTGGGGGGATTCGGTTTTTACCGCAACAATGGACGGCCGTTTAATTTCACTGGACGCTAAAACCGGCGACACCAATTGGGATATTAATACCATTGATAAAACTAAGCCGTACACTATCTCGGGCGCGCCGCGTATTATCGATGGCAAGGTTATTATTGGTAATGGCGGTGCTGAGCTAGGTGTCCGTGGTTATATAACGGCTTACGCAGCCGAGACAGGTAAGCAACTGTGGCGTTTCTACACTGTACCAGGCAACCCTGAGGATGGGTTTGAGAACGCTACCATGGAAATGGCGGCAAAGACGTGGACCGGTGAGTACTGGCAAGCTGGCGCCGGCGGAACCGCTTGGGACTCAATGGCGTATGATCCTGAGCTCGACCTGCTTTACATTGGCGTTGGCAATGGCACTCCTTGGAATCACAGCATTCGTAGCCCAGACGGAGGCGATAACCTATTTCTATCGTCGATTGTGGCGGTACGGCCAAGCACTGGCGAATACGTTTGGCACTATCAGACCACGCCGGCTGATAATTGGGATTACACCGCAACCCAGCATATGATTCTTGCCGAGCTAGAGCTCGACGGCAAACTAACAAAAGTCATCATGCAAGCGCCGAAGAACGGGTTCTTCTACGTGCTCGATCGCGAAACGGGCGAGTTTATTTCGGCCAATAATTTTGTACCGGTAACGTGGGCAACTCATATAGACCCAATTAGCGGTCGTCCTGTTGAGACTGATGCCGCACGTTACTCAGGCAAAGCACCGTCTATCCAGTTACCAGGGCCGCTTGGCGCGCATAATTGGCAGCCAATGTCATACAGCCCAGATACTGGTTTGGTGTATATCCCCGCGCAAGAGGCTCCCTGGGCCTATATAGATAAGCCGGATTATAAGTTTACTGACGGTGCGTGGAATACCGGAGTTGACTTTGGCTACAGTGGTTTACCAACAGACAAAGCGGTTTTTAAGGCGGCTAAAGCCTCACTCAAGGGGCGGCTAATTGCATGGAACCCGATCACGCAGAAAGAAATATGGCGGCATGAATATAAAGGACCTTGGAATGGTGGAGTGTTGTCGACCTCTGGAAATTTAGTTTTTCAAGGCGCTGCGGATGCTCATTTTGCCGCCTTCAATGCTGAAACTGGCGAGCCGCTATGGACCTTCTTTACTCAAACCGGCGTTATGGCAGCGCCGATCACTTATGAATTGGAAAGCGAACAGTACCTTGCGGTTGCATCAGGTTGGGGCGGTAGTTACGTGCTTGGCTATGGCGGCGTGTTACCGACTGGCGGCACACCGAAAATCGGCCGGGTAATGGTGTTTAAGTTGGGTGCTAACGGTGAGCTACCTCAATTAGATAAATCTGATGTGGCCTTACCGGCAATCCCTAAACCTTTAGCGGTAAGTGAAGAGCTTGTTCAGCAGGGCGCGTACGCTTATGGCAACAATTGCGGCTTTTGCCATGGTGACCAAGCGTTTTCGTCTGGCTTAGTGCCTAACCTGCGCTATTCGGCCATCACTACGAACCCGCAAGCGTGGAGTAACGTTGTATCGAGCGGCGCCTTAGCTAAACAAGGCATGCCTAATTTTGGCAAAGTGTTAGACGATGAAACAGTCGAAGCAATACGCGCTTACGTGATTAGCGAAGCAAACAGCAACCGAGGCAAAGCATTTTACGACTCGGTTAGTGCCGATTAATCCTAGGCGTTAGGCGCTATGCCAGCGCCTTAATATGGTCAGTGCCACAAATTAACCTCACGAATTAACCAGGTGAATGCCTATCATAATAAAGAGTCCTTACATCTGAACGCACTTCTATTGTGAGTGAAGTGCCAGATAAATTCGCGCACGATTTAGAGCTGCAAAAGTTAAATTGGTGTATTGCGCCATGATGAGCCAAAGGTATGCTTTAACTCTATACGTTAGTCGACAGAGTAGGGCTGTACCACCCCGCAATCGAATAACGGTCACGGTGTGCCGCTAATACTTCATGCGGATGCTCTTCACTCAAAAAGACAACGACGGTAGCGAAGCTTGGGATGATTCGCAGGCCAGTTAGGTCCTCATTGTCTGCGTACATAATTAGTTCGCCGCCATCGGTACTTAGCCAGTCTCGGTTGAGATAGATAACGATAGACAAGCGACGGCTAGATTGACCTCTGAATGAATCAAGATGTCGTTTATAAAAATCTCCCGGCCTGTAGTGCGCGTAGTGGCTCTCAAACGTAGACAAGCCTAGATAAAGGTGTTGGTTTAGATAACACTGCAATTCACTCGCCCATTTTAACCAATTTGAGCTAGCCAGTGAATCATTGGATATCCAGCTTTGTCTTTGACTACGCACCGTTAAGTTATTTGAACGACCTTTGTTACGCCCGATAGACGCTTGCTTAAATGAGTCATCGCTAATTGCTGATATGTGCTGAGAAAGCTGCTCTGCCAAGGCAAGTGGCAATGCGTTTACATTTACACTATAACCGTGTTTCGATAGATCGTCTGAGATGCGGCTAAATAATAGCTCATCATTTTGGTCGCAGAAGGTGTCACTTAAATCGTCATCACTTAAACCAAGGGTTGTTGTCATAGAGCTATTCAGATTAGTGACATAAAAGTTGACGCTAGTGTAGGCCGATTAAACTAATTAGATAGCGGTCTTGGTTGGATAAATTGGCAATTATCGATAAGCTCTTTATTCATATTGGCTAACATAAAACAGATGCAAAATATTTCACTCTACGAACGTAATAGTGGAGACATGATTCGACAGAGCGGTAGCTAATATCAGCAGTAACCGTCAACTATGGGATCTATTTGATTCGTTTATTATTGAGTATACAGCTAAGCCGTCAGAGGTTGATGGTCATATTAATAACAATGTATACATGCAATGGATGGGCAAATGGTATCCGCGTAATTAACCACATTGTTGAATACTTTTAATATCACCCTATTGGGTGAGGCGCTGATTTGACAAATCACTTATTATTTTTTCAACATCGCTTGATCAACGACGGTTAACACCGTTTAAGTTCCTCGCGTTGGGGAATTTAGCCAATACTCGTTTTAGATATGCGAAAAATAGCTGGATCAGGCACGCGAAAAAATAAATTATTTAGTCAACGGTTAATACCGTCAGTAGTCGGTTCTTAGGTAAAAAACAGTTTACTAAACCAGCCTCGGAGGCTGGTTTCTAGAAAATGGAACAAATGGAACAAATGGAACAAATGGAACAAATGGAACAAATGGACGTTTTAAAACTTCGAATACTTCGTGGCCATCGTGTTGGCACTAAATTTA
>JAESTB010000564.1 GCA_016763815.1 Arenicella sp. | reverse complement strand
TCAACAACTCTGCGGCCTTGGCTTCGGCCATACTCTTTGCGGTAGATAGTATTTCATCCAACTGCTCAGCACTGGTTGCAACTTTAAGAGCCGATATTGTGTTGTTCTCAACCGCACCGACCCATGCGGAGGCAATTGATAGCGCACCACGTTTTTCGCGCTAAACTGTCAATAGATCACCGGCTGTCGAATAGCGGTCGTCAATGTCAACTTCGACATTGACCTTGCTTTGAAGGTGCTCATCTAAGTTATCGAAAGCGACCCCACTATCAATCAAGTTTAGAATATCGCTGTTTATCTGAAAGCCGCTAAGCTTCCCGGTTCCAGCGCTACCTGTAAACCTGTTCCGCATATTCTCAGCATAGGATACAACTTTGGCAATAGAGGAATTTATTACGTCGGATATACTCTCGACCCATTCGCCATCAATCAGACTATGAAAATCACTTGGCTGAGGGCCTACATTCTCACCGTTTACAATATAGTCTCCAACCTCACCATCAAGCTCTACTAATTGGTCCTTTAAATCTTGGTGGAGCACAGGCTCATCTTCAAAAACTTGTATAACTATTCGTTCATTCAATAATAAATACATGGAAACACTCTAGTAATAAATTGTTACTTGTCCGCGAAAGCCGTTACCACCCTTCGCTCCAACACCACCGCCGTAAGAAGCGCCACCGCCGCCTCCGCCAACAATCGATGCGTTTGCGCCAGGGCTTCCGTTAACACTCCCTGTGCCGTTGCCTGCTGTGCCTCCGCCACCATGACCGCCTTTGCCCTGTGCATCACCGGTTAGTTCGGCAAAGCCGCCAGCGCCTAAGCTAAAACTGACATCTGCGCCAGAAGTTGATCCGCCTCCGCCACCTCGTTGGTTTGAAGCCCCCTTACCACCTGACGCACTCAAAAAAGCACCAAAACTACTTACACCTCCGTTCCCTCCTGTCGAATTTGCAGAGAGGCCATACTGCGCACCTAGACCTCCAGAGCCAATAATCACGGGTATTGACTGACCCGGGGTAATAGCGGTTATCAACTCTTGCGCAAAACCACCTCCGCCACCTCCGCCGCCCGAAACATGCCCGACACTGTTATTCGCGGGGCTTACATTTCCCCGACCTCCTGAGCCACCTCTGCCGGCGCCAATCACAATGACTAATGCGCTAGAAATGTTGCTAGGCGCAACCCAGGTCGCGTTAGATGTATAAACAGCCCGGCGACTAAACCCTGCTGGGCTTTGAACGAATTCAGGTATATCTGGAATGTCAGGAATCAATGACGTTAATGTTTGAAGACATCCGCGCCACAATTGATCGTAGCTTGCTGGATCGTCAGCGTCGAACGGTATCGGTGTTTGCCCAGACTTCACAATGAAGTTCATAATCTCCGACTGAACAGCGTTAAGAGCATTTGCTGTTATGAATGTTCCTTCAACCCCTGTCTTGCAATCGGCATAGCCTTTGTCGCCATGAACAAGCACGGCATTACTAGCATCGGTATAATCCACGATATTACCTCTTAAATTTTTCTATAAATAATTTTTAGATCAGCCGGAACAAAGCGCCCCACCAAGCAATCGATCAATGGTATTGAGTCGGTACAAATTGGCTTGCCCGCTTGCCCGCAGCAAGGCCCTGCTTGCTGTTGTCTTTTAACAAATAGGGCCGCCGGCGCTTCAATTAATATCCCGCATTGACAACCATCACTGTTAGCCTGACCACAACCCGCTTGAGCACAACCCGCCTGCGCTCCATCGTGGCCTACTTCCAAATAGCGCACACCGGTGAGACCGGCAAAGGCCACAACCTCTTCAAAGAACTGAACACTGGTTCCCGCGCACTCGCTATTGACTAGCCTAAGCCACTGACAAAGCCTATCGCTGTTTTCAGGGTATCCAATGCACTCAACCGGATAACCCCATAAGATTGCTTGGCGCTTTAGTAGGTCTTCTGTGGTGCACGGATTCAGCTCACGAACCACATCGCAAATATATTTATTCAATAGCCAGAAAGGGTAAGCAACCGACACCCAGAACTTTGGGTATGTTCGTTCACTATCAAAATCCCAAATTAAACCTTTGGGTAATGAGTCTTCAAAACTATTAACGTAATCTTGATGCGTGACATCACAACTGCTTGATTCCACAGTGCAACAATTAGACATACGTTATTGCCGCCTTAACAAATAGCTCACCGGGCTTAGCGAACCACACCAAACCGCAATCGATAACAATGTCTAATCCATCTATTCGACCTAGCACTTGCTGTATTTCATGGTAAAAAAAATCTTCACCAATGCTTGCTTCGTCAAAAAGGAATTCGTCCAACTCTTGCTGAATTATATTTTTTTGATCTGGTGTGAGATTCGCGCAGTTTATTGTGACCTCTAGATTCTTAGTAATCGGCAATAGTGCATTTACGCTTGCGCAGGCTGGCTTTCTACATCGGTCATTTAGATAGGTATTTAACGTATCGGAATCGGCCGGCAATGGTGCTGCCTGAGGATACTTAACGTCCATCATGAAATAGACATTAATCGATGAGCCCGATTTAACCGCCCAAGCTCGCGTTACATCAACGACTTCGCGTGACCAATCTTGGTAATCTTTCAAGGTGCCGTAACGGTTACGTTTTCTGATTCGGGAGATCACCCTTACACGATAAGCATCATCACACTCAGCGTTTACACCGCCAGTAATACCGCGGATCGAGACCTTGCCAGTTAAATCAACCCCCAGCAAAGATGACGCTAGCTTGACGGGGGTATTGGCGATTGCATTACTTTTACTACCAAGCTCTACCGCTTTTACGCTAACCTCCGCCACGCCAGAAGCAATGACAGCCGCAACGATAACTTCGTATCGCTGACCGTTTGAAAGACTCAGCATCGAACCGACAGGTACCACTGAGCCATCAACGCCAGTTAATAAAACTGTACCCGTAGACTCACCATCGCCCTTGCGAGAAACATTAAAAATATTCCCCCATCGGTCTAATAACTCACCCGTTGCCGTATCTGGAAGCGAGTTGGTAATTAACCACCTAACGCGTGCGTAAATCTCCCAAATTTTGCCGCCCAGTACTGTTGCGGTAATCCAAAAATTATTGGGAATAATCCATGCGTCAGAGTTTGGAGCATTTGAGCGAAAAGCGTTTCTAACCTCTTCAACCGAATCTTCTAGGGTTCTATTTTCAATTGTCATTACTGCTCCCAAAATCGACGAAATTCTTGCCTGTAGGTTTCTTCACCATTTTGCGCATACAAAACAGGGCAAATGCTCATGTAGCCAACTTGCTTATTAGCCTCAATAAAGACACTCGATTTAGCAGCAGCGCCTTGTTTAATCAAAGGACGCATTGCGTCTTGCACATACCGCTCCGCATTCTCTATCACTTCATCGCTTAAATATTGACGGTAGAGTGTCCAGAGTAGAGATCCTATTTCGAATGGTGAAAAGAAATCCCCCCACCAGCCCCGCTTATCATCTACACCTAATGGCAAATCAATAATATTGTCGTCGGCTATTCGTTTATCTGTGAAAATTTGAATGATCACTGCGGAGTGAAGCTGATTATCGTTCACTAAGTCGCCGTCTTTGATTTGCCAATCGGCAATGTTCGTAAGCTCAATAAATTGCTCATCAGACGGGATGGCAATCCAGTCCCAACCATCGTTGATATTCGGGTCACAATTGCTCATG
>JAESTB010000563.1 GCA_016763815.1 Arenicella sp. | reverse complement strand
TGGCAGCCAGCGCTTTTCTGGCTTTAAGCCCACGTAGCTCAGGGGTAGAGCACTCCCTTGGTAAGGGAGAGGTCATCGGTTCAATTCCGATCGTGGGCACCATTGTTTAAGGTTTGATTCGCTAGCGGATCGAAAAGCCACCGGCGATTTTTAAGTTCACGTGGCGAGCTTAGAATATTCAGGCCGCTAGCCTTGATAGGCTCTTAGGAGATGGTGGTGAGTGATTTGTTGTTGAATTCTGGCATTAAGTTGTCATCGAGTTTTGCGATAAGGCATGGCTGGTAATGAACAGTTCGTTAAAAGTTATGCAGAATGATTGCCGATTGGTGGTTGTCTTAGGTGATGACGTATCGGTATCGATTAAGTTGGTAATTGTTTAATAAATACATATTTAGGTAGATACTATGTCTAAGGAAAAATTCGAAAGAACCAAGCCGCATGTCAATGTAGGTACTATCGGTCACGTTGACCATGGTAAGACTACGTTGACCGCTGCGATCACAAAATGTTTGGCAGAAGCTTACGGCGGTACCGCGGTAGATTTTGCTAACATCGACAACGCTCCAGAAGAGCGTGAGCGTGGCATCACGATCTCAACAGCACACGTTGAGTATGAAACCGAAGCTCGTCATTACGCCCACGTTGACTGTCCAGGTCACGCGGACTATGTAAAGAATATGATTACCGGTGCGGCCCAAATGGACGGCGCTATTCTAGTCTGTTCGGCGGCTGATGGTCCAATGCCACAAACCCGTGAGCACATCCTTCTTGCACGTCAAGTGGGTGTTCCTTACATCGTTGTGTTCTTGAACAAAGCGGACATGGTTGACGACGATGAGTTGTTAGAGCTGGTTGAAATGGAAGTTCGTGAGTTGTTAGACAAATACGAATTCCCAGGCGACGATACACCAATCGTTATCGGTTCTGCTTTGAAGGCCCTCGAAGGCGAAGCGCAATATGTTGAGAAAATCCTCGAATTGGGTAAGGTTCTTGATACTTATACCCCAGAGCCAGAGCGCGCAATCGACGGTGCATTTTTAATGCCTGTTGAAGATGTGTTCTCAATTTCGGGTCGTGGAACGGTAGCAACCGGACGTATTGAGCGCGGAATTGTGAAGGTTGGCGAAGAAATTGAAATCGTTGGCATCAAAGACAGCGTTAAGACAACGGTTACGGGCGTCGAGATGTTCCGTAAGTTGCTAGACGAAGGTCGTGCTGGTGATAATGTTGGTATTCTCTTGCGCGGCACTAAGCGTGAAGACATCGAGCGTGGTCAAGTATTGGCGAAGCCGGGTTCAATTAACCCACACACCGGTTTTGAAGCCGAAGTGTATGTGTTGAGTAAAGAAGAGGGTGGTCGTCATACGCCATTCTTTAAGGGTTATCGTCCACAGTTTTACTTCCGTACGACTGACGTAACAGGCGCTTGTGAGTTGCCTGAAGGCGTTGAGATGGTAATGCCAGGCGACAACATTAAAATGAATGTTGAGTTGATTGCACCGATTGCGATGGAAGAAGGTCTTCGATTCGCTATTCGTGAAGGTGGCCGTACAGTTGGTGCGGGCGTTGTAGCAAAAATTAACGCTTAAGCAATCGCTTTTGCGCTGACTCTTCGCTAAGAGAAGAGTTTGGAATGCTCACGTGACCCTTTTTTGCTAATGGCATAAATAGGGACTCGCTCAGCTTCTAAATTCTTCCTAGTGTCTCGATTCAGAGTAAAATAGAAATGCCGAAGGTTTTATTGGCATTTTGGGTGATTGAGTTAAAAGCGTAGTTTATTTATTTAAAGTCTACGAATTGCGATTCAGGGCTGGATAAACTCGGTGTGCTAGTGTATATTGACGCACGTTTTTGCGTATATAAGATCTTAAAGTATTATCTAAGCATCTGATTTTTAAGCAAGTTTTAGTTTAGGCCAGTAGCTCAATTGGCAGAGCGACGGTCTCCAAAACCGTAGGTTGGGGGTTCGATTCCCTCCTGGCCTGCCACTAAATTAAAGCTTGTCTTAAAGTGTTGCTTGAAACTAGGTAGTTTGGTCGCATCTCACTTGAAGCGCTTGTGAGATGTCGGGCCAATAATTATAAAGAGAAGAACTGATGATAGATAAAGTCAAGTTAGCCATTGCCGTGCTCGTTATGGGTGCAGGTGTTTATGGTTACTACCAACTACCAACCTTGATGGGGCAGGACGTTTCTGTTCTTTTGCGTGTTGGTCTGTTGCTTGTTTCTTTTCTGGTGGCTGTGGGTATCGCAGCCACGTCGGCACAAGGTGTTGCCTTGATTGAGTTCTCTAAGGGTTCTCGTACCGAATTGCGCAAAATGGTTTGGCCTTCACGTCAAGAAACCATTCAGACAACGTTGATTGTCTTAGTGATGGTTGTCGTTATTGCCGTTTTCTTGTGGTTGGTCGATATGGCTGTGTTTAAAGTCATCTTCGGTCTTCTTTTGGGCGTTGATAGCTAGTAGTTGATAGCGAGCAGTTCAGAACCAGTAAATAATTTAGACAGGGTAATAGCAATGTCAGATGACACAGTTCCAGAGCAAGGTTTAGAAGCGACTGCTGAAAAGCCAAATATGCGGTGGTATGTAGTGCAAGCGTTCTCAAACTATGAGAAGCGCGTAAAGCTGACCTTGGAAGAGGCGATTGGTCGTCTTGGTATGGATGAGTACTTTGGTGAGATTTTGGTTCCAACCGAAGAAGTTGTTGAAATGAAAGGCGGACAAAAACGCACTAGCGAACGAAAGTTCTACCCTGGTTATGTTTTGGTTCAAATGGTGATGAACGACGAAAGCTGGCATCTCGTTAAGAGTACGCCGCGTGTCTCGGGTTTTATCGGCGGTAGAGCGTCTGACCCGACTCCATTGACAGATAAAGAAGCGATGGATATTTTGCAGCGGGTACAAGATGGCACCGATGCTCCGCGTCATAAATTTTCTTTCGAGCCTGGTGAGTTGGTTCGTGTTGCCGAAGGTCCGTTCGCTGATTTTAACGGAACGGTTGAAGATGTTAACTACGAAAAATCGAAGTTACGCGTTTCGGTTTCAATTTTCGGTCGCTCAACTCCGGTAGAACTGGATTTCGGTCAGGTCGAAAAAGGCTAATTTGAGAGCGATTAGCAGCGCTTATATTTCGTTGCTAATTTAAATTTCGGTGCTCACGTACAAAAGTACGCTCCGCGCCGAAATTGAAATCGCGCCTCACCTAAGCACTACTACTCGCACTCAAATGAGTGCCAGCAGTATAAGAATTTAAGAATTGCAGTTTTATAACTGCCGTTTTATTTAACAGGGGAGCTTTTGATGATCAAAAGCGCTGGTACCCAAACACAGGCAGTTAATTCTGTCTTGGAGTAAAAAATGGCTAAGAAAGTCGATGCTTTAATCAAGCTTCAAGTGCCCGCTGGTGGCGCTAACCCAAGTCCTCCTGTTGGTCCTGCTCTAGGTCAGCACGGTGTAAACATCATGGAATTCTGTAAAGCCTTTAACGCGGCTACTAGTGACATGGAAAAAGGCATGCCTGTTCCTGTTGTGATCACTGTGTACGCGGATAAGAGCTTCACGTACATCATGAAGACTCCACCTGCGGCCGTTCTACTTAAGAAGGCGGCAGGTATCCAAAAAGGTTCTGGCGTTCCTCATACCGACAAAGTTGGTAGAGTGACACGCGCTCAATTGGAAGAAATCGCCACTATGAAAATGGCTGACCTTAATGCATACGATTTAGACCAAGCAGTGAAAATTATTGCTGGTTCGGCACGTAGCATGGGTATCGAGACTGACGAGGTTTAATCATGGCTAAAGCAACTAAAAGATATAACGCGGCTTCTGAAAAAGTAGACGTAGACACTTTCTACTCTTTAACGGATGCATTTGCACTGGCGAAAAAGACTGCTTCTGCAAAATTTGACGAAAGCGTAGACGTATCAATCAACCTAGGAATTGATTCAAAAAAATCAGACCAAGCTGTTCGCGGCGCCACTGTCTTGCCCAAGGGCACGGGTAAAACAGTACGCGTTGCTGTTTTCACCGACGGTGACAACGTTGAGAAAGCAAAAGAAGCCGGTGCCGACATAGTTGGCATGGAAGATCTTGCCGCTAAAGTTAAGGCCGGTGAAATGGATTTTGACATTGTAATTGCTAGCCCAGACGCGATGCGCGTTGTAGGTCAGCTAGGTCAAATTCTTGGTCCACGTGGATTAATGCCAAACCCAAAAACGGGCACAGTATCAGCTGATGTTGCTACGGCCGTTCGTAACGCCAAAGCGGGCCAGGTTCAATTTCGTATTGATAAGGCTGGCATCATTCACAGCACTATCGGTAAAGCATCTTTCTCTGCGGAAGATCTGCATGAGAACTTTTTGGCTC
>JAESTB010000562.1 GCA_016763815.1 Arenicella sp. | reverse complement strand
TACTATTAATGACTAACGGTTTAAAGAAAGCATCAATGTCATCTGCGGCGCGGTGCTTTTTATCGAACCAAGGGTGCAGTTTGAGTAACAACCCAACGTGAGACACGCCCTTATATTCAATATTCTGATTGGCTACGTTTGCTTCTCTGAGTTTATCCAATAACGCATCTTTGTTAAAAACGCCGACTATTTTGTCTTTCATTCCATGCATTAGCAGCATCGGTGGCTCTGTGCCATCGACAAAATTCACCGCCTTCATTTTCGGGTAATTACTTTCGGGCGCAAAGATTGCAAGGTATTTTTTTTCCTTAGGAGTGAACCCATAGGGGCCAGCCATGCCGGCGAAGCCGCGGATATCGCTTTTCTTAAAGCCAACGTCAGCTAAGTACCGCGGGTCAGTCGATAACAAGGCACCCGTGTGTGCGCCCGCTGAGTGGCCAACGATGAAAATATTATCCGGATCACCACTAAAGTTAGCAATGTTTTTCTTGGTCCATTCAAATGCTCTAGCGCCATCTTCCACGAAGCTTGGGAACTTACCGTCTGGATATTTCAAATAGTCTGGCACCACAACAGTGTAACCACGCTTCACAAAGGCGTTAGCGGCAAAGAAGTATTGGTCTTTGCTGCCAGAATCCCATCCGCCGCCATAGATGAATATCACTACCGGGCTTGCTGCTTGCGTGGGCACTTGTTTGTTTGGGTAAACATCTAAGCGATGCCACGGTTGCTTGCCATAGGCCAAGTCTTTGCTGATGCTATGGGGGTACTCAGCCTTGACGACTCGATTGAGAACCACTAAACCAGTGCTGCTGCAGGCGCTGAGCAAGTATAATAATGCCAATAAGGTTGCTAGTTTAGTGGTTAATTTGTTCATGCTTGGGTGCTTGATATTGTTGTGTTATAGATTGCAAGTCACGGGCTTTATGCTAAAGCCGCTTTTGAATAAAGCGGTGAATGTCACCCATCAAATTATCTTCTTTGCTAAACCACGGGTGTAGGTGTGTGACCATATCTATATGCCCCAGCGTATTATAAAGCACCGCCTCGGTGTCGATGCCTTTGTTCTTGAGCGCGGCTTGCATTTTTTCTTGATTGTATTGGCCAACCTGCACATCGGCTTTGCTGTGGAGTAATAGTGTTGACGGCTCATCGCCATCAACATAATTCAGAGCGTCCATTAGCGGGTATTTGGACGGCGGACCAAATACCGCTTGAGTTACCTTCCAATCTGGAATGAAGCTATAAGGGCCAGCGATTCCGATAACCCCTTTGAGGTCAGAGGGGGCTAGGCCCTCAGCGTTTAGAAATTGCTTGTCGGTCGCCAACATCATGGTGGTGTGCGCTCCTGCCGAGTGGCCAACAAGGAATACTTGGCTCGGGTCGCCGTTATATTGACTAATGTTTTGTTTAACCCATGCGACGGCCTTGGCGCCATCGACGGCGAACGAAGGGTACTTCGCTCGTTGATCTGGATACTTTATATAATCGGGAAGAACCACGGTATAGCCTTGACGATAAAACGCATCGGCGGCAAAAAGGTATTGATCTTTACGGCCATGGCGCCAACTACCGCCATGAATAAAGATGATTACTGGTGCACTTTCGACTTGCGGATATACATCGAGCTTTTGCCATTTTTCTTGTCCATAAGCTAAGTCTTCGACAGTATTAATCGGGTTAATAACTTTGAGTGCGGTAGTTACAAACCAAAGCCCCCGATCTCGGTCACTAATAAACCAAGTGAAACCGGCCGCGAACAAAGCTATTATCGCTACTATAATCAGTAAATTTTTCATTTTTGGTGTTGCTAATTCGTGTGTTGTTAGTTCGATTGTCGTTAAAGTAGCGGCAAACTTTTTGAATGCGAAGTCTACCACCTGCGACATAGATGAAGAGTCAAGACGTTATAGTCTAGCAAGACCTCCGCATAGCTCTTTTTATTTTCTATTAAATGGCCCTGCTAACCAGAACGTAGTTGAATACCAAGCAAGCCCCAAGGCCGAACTTATCCCGTCGATACCTACGGCCGCGACACTGGCCATCTTACGCAAGTTTAGATGACGGCACTAGTGGCATTGCCGCCACGGAGAGTTGCCGTATCAATGAAGTCTTTGGCCTTATATTTTCACTTCTCGAGTGACCACCGAAAACAACATATCGTGCGCCGCCTTTATCATCGCTGACGTCTTCCGTAATAATAAATCGAACGCTCGTTCTATTTTTATGATAGCATGCTTACATGACATCAACACTTGAGATTATTCAACCGTCAGCCGGCCTAGATATTGGGTCTACCGAGTTGACTTCTTTAACGTCATTTATAGAAACCTTTCCGTTGCAAGGCGAGTCTCTGTACTCAATCGTGTTTAAACGAAATAGCGATATTGTACAAACACAAAAAGCGCGTTTCGCGGTGGTTAATTTAGAGAAAATTCTTACGGCAACCTTTGCTGTGTCAGCAACCTCGGGTTTCGACCGAATGTCGCTGCGAGATTTATCTCGTCAAACGGGTATGAGTATGGGGTCGATCTATTCTTGTATCTCGAAGAAGGAAGACATCGCGTCAATGATTGCTGACATTGTGCGCCTTTCAAGCGAATTGACCCGTCAACACGCAATGCAATCTGATTCGATATGGTCAAAGATCGAGCAAAGTATTCGATTTCATTTGTACGCAAGTACGTTGCTACAGCCGTGGTATTTTTTTCTGTATTTCGAAACCCGCTGCCTGCCGCAAGAACAGCAACGTGAGTCAAAGAAAATCGAGTTAGACGGTATTAAAAGTTTTGAGGCACAGATACAAGATGGCGTAGACGCAGGCGAATTTCATACTAACGATGCGAGAATGGTCGCCAATACGATCGTTGTTTTGTTAGAAGATTGGTATTTGAAACCTTGGAAGACCCTAAGCCCATGGAAAGCCAATATTTCGATCGAGCAGCAAGAGAAACAAATAAATAACTACAGCCAGTCAATAATCGAACTGGTGAGAAAACTGTTGGTAGATTCATAAGCGACTGAATAAGAGCGTACTGATTACCATTGATCAAATTTTTGAAAATTTTAAAGAGTATTTACTATGAATTATAAAGTCCCATTAAAAGATATGAAATTTGTGTCCGATGAAGTACTGGACATGCCTAGTCACTACGCGAAGTTTACCAAGGGTAAGCAAGCTGAACCAGAGTTGCTTGATGCAATCTATCAAGAAGCAGCCAAGTTTTGCGAAAATGAGCTTGAGCCTATCAATGCCAGTGGTGACAGAGAAGGTTGTCATTTTAATAATGGTGAAGTAACTACGCCCAAAGGTTTTAAAGAAGCGTATAACAGCTTTGT
>JAESTB010000561.1 GCA_016763815.1 Arenicella sp. | reverse complement strand
CGAAAGTACCACTTTGGTCTATTTTCTCGATAATTTTCGAGCAATGGAACAACCATTGCGTCGTAAATTCTCGAAAAACTAGCCTCAAATTCCCACTTTCTCCTGACACAAATCATTATCCGACAGACTCAATTCGGATTTGAGTTGCCGTAAAGAAGTGTCAGCCTGAAACTGATTGCGTTATCTGAATGGTCTGTGTAATAAAACGCTCCGGGGTTGGGTCTTGTTTATAAGATACAAAAATTTGCAGCGGCTTTCTTGACCGCTTTGAACACCAACTAGAGGTTTTTATGCAACGCTTTATTTTACTCGCCACAACGTTATTCGCTATGTTTGCCCAATCTTCTCTGTCTTTTGCATCGGGTGGTCATTCCGGTGGTTTTAATAGTGGCAGAGACGCGAATATACAAACGCGCCAAGTGGATCAAGTGTATGAGACAGGCAAAGCTATCTTCAACGGCCGAGCAAAAGGTGAGCCTTCGTTGCAATATTGTGTGGCGGTCGGCGGTCAAAAAATACCGGTGCAAAGAAAGTCACTTAAGACATTTAAAAAATCATCTTTTAATGATTTTGCCAAAAGCTTGTACCTTTGCGACCAGCCTGAAAAACCGGTCTCCGAAAGCCTGACTCGAGATAGCTTGCTGTACGTCGTATACTATTTAGACAAGCGGCATAAATTAGATCTTCGCGGTTCGTAAAACGACCTCCAACGACCTCCAACGACCTCCAACGACCTCCAACGACCTCCAAGGATCTCCAACAACCTCTAATCAACAGCACTAGCCCTTAGATTTGCAGATGATAGTCAGCAGCGTCTAATTGTTTGTCTCTTGTTGTTGGTTTTTTAGGAAAAAATAAATTGCTATTACCGCGATAGGTAGAAACTCAAGTGCTACGATACCGGGCCAGTGTTGGTATGGTTCTAGATCTGAATTACTTAGGTTAATGCCAGTTGCATAGCTTAATAGAATCGTAATCGACAGCGACCACGCCCAAACACTTGGGCGAAGAACGGCGAACGGCAATAACCATACTAGGTACCAAGCATTAAATACCGGCGCGGTTAGAAATAGGCCAAGATAGAGTAGGTCACCTCTGAGTTCTTGATGGGCGACTACATCGCGTCCTTTTTTTAAATAGATTATTAGGTAACTTGCGCTGGCAACGGTAAACGCCCCTAGCAAGGCCAGTTTGATGGCGAATACCGGAACCCATCTGCCAATAGTTAAATCGGCCAAGACGTAAAGTGGCGCATTGAACAACCAACTGCTGCCCATTGCGCTAAGGCCACCAGGGAACCATGCTTCTTTGATGCCGAAGGGCTGAGCGATGAGAATTGCCGTTGTTAGAAAAGCCAGCCAACCTTTCCATTCGAACCTGAGTAAAAAGGGTAGCAGGATGACGGCGAAAATTTTAACCCCACACGCTAGTGCCATACACACACCCAAGGTGACCCAGTGGCGTCTATGAACTACTAATAACGACAGTGCGATCAGCAATGCGCCGAGCACATCTGGGTGAGCTGTTATTACAAACTCTTTGATCACTAGAGGGCTCCAAGCGTAAAGAAGTACCGACGTAGGCTGCGCTAACCTCAGCAATAGCAGTATCAACAGCATATCGGCCACTCCAAGCAACGCTTGCAGGGGCCATATCTCACCTGGCGAAATTACATATGCTAGAGCGAATAGCCATTGACAAGTCGGGCCATAGATAGTGTCTACGGTTGGATAATTAATGCTATCTAAGATACGTTCGAATCGATAGCTTAAGGTCTCATTGTCAAAAAAATCGGCTGGCGGCATCGAGTAGGGTGAGCCAAACTCCACCGTCATACGAGCGTCCCATAGGTAGCGATAGAAATCGTCTTCTAAAACCGGAAAGGTAAAGCCTCCGATAATTCGAAACAATGCGGCAAAGCTTAGCAATATGATTAGATTTACTTGTTGATTTTGTCGAACATGAACATACCAAACCCAAAAGCTTAAGCCAGCGCAAAAAACGCTCAAGCTCAGTAGTTGTAATAACTCAAAGCCACCATCATGACGTGAGCTATTGGCCATATAGAGATAGGCACTAGTTGATAAAACCCCGGCGATAACAGCATGCCAAGCAGGTGTTAAACGAGGTGTTTGAAAATCAGAAGTAGTGCTGAATAGCATCATTTTTTTGCTGTCTAATTTCTCGAGTAAGGAAAGTCGCGGTTTTAGGGTCTTTATATATCAATAAGTGAGTTCTATTTCAGGTATCAGCTTTGGTGACCAAGTGAAGGTAAGGCTAAACCGTTAATTCTAGTCATGTCAGGTATCCCCTAATGCCGTACCATCATCATCGTGTCGCTGTCATCATACCCGCTTTTAATGAAGCGCTTAGTATTAAGCTTGTTGTCACTGAGTTGCTCAGTTTGAAGTCGCCTCAGAATAGTGATAACCCTCTGATTGATGATCTGATTGTTGTTAACAACGGCTCCACCGATGGCACTGCTGAAATAGCAAAACGTGCAGGAGCTAATGTGTTTAGTGAGTTTCGTCAGGGTTACGGTTATGCCTGTTTGCGCGGTATCGAACAACTCGAGCGAGTAGGCTGCCAAGCGCCGAACGTGGTTGTGTTTGTCGATGGTGACCATTCTGTTGACGCTAAACAGCTGGTAACGCTGTTGCAAGCTATCGGCGAGGGCAATGATTTAGTTGTTGGTAGCCGAGCGCGGCATTTGCAGCAGGCTCAGTCAATCGGCCCTCATCAACAGTTTGGTAACGATCTGGCCAGTAGCTTAATTGCTTCGTTGTGGAATCAGCCAATAACCGACTTGGGGCCATTCAGAGCGATTCGATATGCAGCTCTACAGCAGCTAAACATGCAAGACCAGGGTTTTGGTTGGACCGCTGAGATGCAAATAAAGGCGATTCAGGCTGGGTTGTCTTACAAGGAGGTGCCCGTTAGCAGTTTGCGCCGCATCGGTGCGTCGAAAATCAGCGGTACAGTGCGTGGCACTATTGGAGCCGCTATCGGGATATTTTCGATGGTGTTTAAACTTTACTGGAGCGACGCTAAGTTTTTCGCATCTTTAAAGTCGATCTTAGAATAATCTTACCTCGGGTCACCAGATTGACAGATTAGCGTTAACGATGTGCTCGGTGCGGCCAATAGCGAACGTTGCTTTGCATAATCAGCCTTTGAATTTTTTGTTGCTACGGTCATAATGCATTGATAACAAAAAGATTAACAAGAGCTGGTTATGAAAAAATTAGTAGTGCTGATATTGGTGTTAGTTGGCGTGGTATTTGTTGCAAAGGTGGTTGTCGAAAAGCGTTATGAAAGCGCCTTAGACGACGCGATTGCTTTTACACGGGGTTTTGTCGAGATACGCTATGACGATATCGAAATTGGTTTCGACTCCATCGCTATTAACGGTCTTAGTGTTACTCCTTACGGGCGCGATGAAAGCGTTAGCGCAGCAAGTATTACCGCTAAGTCATCGGACCGAATGTTTCCGGTTAAAGGCTTAAAGGTGTTTGAAAATGGCAACTTCCCTGAAACCTTTGAAGTAGATGTACGGCAGTTTTCTGCGCCAATCGAGATACTCGAAAGTGATGGCTCGGACGGATCCTACTTCGATTTTCTGCCTAAAGGCGAAGAATGTCGCAGCTTCGCTTCCTCTTTTAACTACGCTAAAGCTGGCTACTCAAGAATTGATGCCGATATGCGAGTCGCTTTTGATTTTAGTGATGTATACAACTCGGTAGTCAGACTTGAACAGTTTGATCAAACCTCTAGCATGACAGTTGAATGGATTTTTAACGCCAGCGAAGTTGAGCGTGTTTTTACGCGCCAGTCAGACCAGTTGCCGATTGATAATATCACCGTCACTTATGAGCTAGAGCCCGCCGCTGCCGAACGGTTCGTAGCGCAATGTGCCAAAGTTTTTAGCGTAACTCCGGAAGTCTATCTTGAAAAAGTAGTTGGTTCAGCTAAGTACTCGCAAAACAGTTTTGGCGCTGACCTTGGCCCAGAAATGCGTGCAGCACTGGTTAAATTTATGCAGGGCGGGTCGCAGTTTAGCTTAACCTCGAAGCCTGGCCCTCAGTTGAAAAAATTTGAACAGCTTCAATTTTATAAAGCTAAAGATATATTGCGCTGGATGAATCTGACTGTTTTTTTAGACGGTGAAAAGATACCTTTAACGGCCTCTGTGTTAGCGGATGGCAGGGACTCTGAAAATGACGGTAAGAATAGTGCCGCACAGCAATCTAAACCACAGTACTTTTCTGCATCGGCGTCAAAGGCCAGCAGTTATATCGGCCGTTGGGTACGCATTAAACGAAGCAATGAACGCAAATCGTTAGAAGGCGAGCTTACCGGTATTGATGAACGCAATCGTTTGATGGTTGAAATGTATCGGCACGGGGGGCTTATGACGCTCACTGTTGGCGTTGACGAGGTTGAGCAATTTCAAGTTCTTAGTAAGTAGCGCTGAAAGTAATGTTGGCTGAATGCTCGAACCACCGCTAGTGGACGATTTTGCCCTTGAGCTTGGGCAAGGATCTGAGGTAGGCCTGGCGCTGTCTTTGGCCGCTATGATGTTCTCGGTGGCGCTAGGCTTAAAGCCCTCGAGTTTTGCTTTTTTACGCTCATCTCCACGGGCATTTTTAATTGGCATTGCCGGACAGCTATTGGCATTACCTATCTTAACTATTGCGCTGTGTGTGTTGATTCAACCGATGCCATCGGTGGCCTTAGGTATGATTTTGATAGCCTGTTGCCCTGGCGGTAATGTCTCGAATATGCTGGTTTTACTGGCGCGCGGGAATACCGCTTTATCAGTGTCATTAACCGCTACTTCGAGCTCTGCTGCCGCGTTCATTACACCTGCCGCGGTATTATTCTGGAGCGGTTTGTATCCGCCAACCGCTGAACTTCTTAATCAAATTGAATTTGACGCGATCAGTTTTTTGCTTCAAACATCCGTTGTTTTAGCATTACCGCTGGCAATAGGCATCACGGTCAATAT
>JAESTB010000560.1 GCA_016763815.1 Arenicella sp. | reverse complement strand
GTGGGAATCAAGCAACTAACCTACCAGCGAAGAGCTAACCCCTGGACCCAGCTCTCCGAAGTTTCTTTACAACAGATTCCAAGCAAAGCTGGCGACAAATTAGTTAGCCCTCGAAAAAGCACGACTGAGCCAAATTGCCCTGAATATGATCATCACCGCTTAGCCAAACAACAACGAAAATTGGCGTGCCACGGTAATACCTTAGCGCTCGATATGAATTATTTGACTAAGGCTGGGATACCACTAATTCGAATCACTCAACAACAAAACCAAGTAAAAGCGTTGATGGACCTAAGTTCATTTGGCGCCTATGTGACGCGAATGTTGCTGGGTGTCCATTTTTACAGCTTTCGAGCACCTGACGTCCCCAGACCTCGCAAGGTTGTCCGCCAAGCAGGTAAAGTTCGGGGACTGCCGATGCCGTCGGTGCAGCGCATATCAGTTGGCTCCATACCTGACGGTCGCATTAGCACGCTTATCGAAGGCCAAGGTGTCGAAATTGTCGTTACTCATTTTGCCAACCAACGAGCCAGTAAACCACCGGTAGTCATGTTGCATGGCTACAGCGGCAGCAGCGCCTTCTTTGCACATGCGTCAACGCCTAATAGCCTACGAAGTTTATGCACGACGATCAACGCGATGTCTGGCTAGTTGACCTACGAACTAGCTCGGCACTTGCCAGCGCTAGATACCCGTGGACATTTGAAACCGTGTCGAGCATTGATATTCCGCGTGCCATCGGCCATATCTACGATCACTACCATGGTGAGGCTAAGCTCGACGTAATAACTCATTGCATGGGCTCGGTGATGTTAGGCATGTCAATTCTAAGAGCTGACGACCTGATCGATGACGATGCCGATCAGTTCTTTAAAGACAGAATTAATCGCATTGTACTGTCTCAGGCAACGCCAACAGTAGTATTCACTCAAGACAATAACTTTCGTTCATTCGCGACCAACTACTTAAGAGAATTGGTCCCTGACGATTATCAATTCCAGCTTAAAGAAGGCGAGAAGGCCAGTCAGATACTTGACCGTATCTTATATACACTGCCCTACCCCCGCGCCGAATATGATTTAGTAAATGCACCCATGAGGCCGACTCGACGAGCCGAGTTCGCTCGCACCCGTCATCGTGTTGACGCATTTTTCTCAAGAACCTTTGAGCTGGCTAATCTTAGCTCCGAGACCTTAGATCATATCGACGATTTCTTCGGCCCAATTCATGTCGACACGATCATTCAGGCTAGTCGTTTCATCAATCATAATGTCGCTACCAATACTCGCGGGCGCAATCAATACGTAAGCCGAGAGCGCTTGCAAAAGTTTTGGGCCGGTATTCCTACCATGAGCTTTCATTCTCGTAACAACGGCTTGATCGACTTCTCGACTGGCGAACGTACAAAACGAGTTTTCCAAGAAGCGGGGGTCGACTATAAAAGCATCGTTATCGACGACGAAAGCTACGGCCATCAAGACTCGATTATCGGTGTGCGTGCACATCTAGATGTATTCCCGCACATAACGGCGTTTCTAAACGCCGCTAATAGCTCCACTAATAACGTTAATGAATACGATATTTCAGCGCAGAAAATCGAGGCTACAACGGCGCCTCAAAGTTGGATAGTCGAAACGCCAGCTTATGGACCCATCATTATTGATCAAGATCACCGAACCGAAGACGATAAATACTGCAAAATTATGCTTGGGAGCAGCGCCGCACGTGCAAGCCACCCATATTGTATTTTCATTCCAGTGGTATTGGGCCAAACCACCTTGCAACTTGCTGGCTCTGATGCGGCTCAACAGTCGCTAATATTAGACCGTTATATCGCTCAATCTTTAGAGATTAGCAACACCAGCTCTGACCAACAAACATCTCGCTGGCACATAGTCAGTTTACCCAACTCAATGCTACTCGCTCCGCAGAGCTCGGTTTCTGTCCAACAAAAAGGTGACGAAACATACGGTTTAGCCGCGCTAATGATCTACCATGATCTTATTGAACTTGACGGCAGCGTTGTGATCAAGACTAGTGAACAGCAACCTAACGATTGTCGCCTCCACCAACAAAAGAACAGCCAACAGACCGACGACCCAGCTGAACTACAAACAATTATTCGCCATGCAATTCAACACTTCATTAAATCAAATCGTAATGTAAAACATGAGTTTGAAAAAAGTGTCATTGAATATCGAGGCCGGCCGAAAAAACGCGGGGCATCGGTAAGCTTTGCCGTTGGCAGCTGCCAATACCCAGCAGGTATGTTAGACAAACATGTTGCCTACCGTTCATACCAACAACTAGACCAGCTTCTTGAGTCGCGACAAACTGAAAAACCAGAGTTCGTGGCATTGCTCGGCGACCAAATATACGCCGATGCTACGGCAGGTTTTCTCGACCCCAGCTCTAAATTTGATCAATTCGTCATGCCCTATTTCCGGCTCTATGAGAATCCACACGTCAGATCGGTGCTTAGAAAGCTCCCGCTCTACGCCATGCTAGATGATCATGAACTGTGTGATAATTGGGAACCAGTAATTAGCAACCCGGGCCGTCAGCTCGAGTTAGACAACACACTTGAAAGCGGAGTTAGGTCATTTCTGACCTTTCAACGTGGGCAGGTAAATCATCAAATCGCAGCGGGTAATAACGCTTCACAACCGCCCTTATGGTATTCGTTCGAGCGAAGTGGCTACGACTTCTTCATGTGCGACACTCGTACTGAGCGCAGCGCCAGAACCGCGACCAATATTCTCAATCAGAGCACCACCATTATGCGAGCAGCCCAGCAATCTGCAATTGAAAGCTGGTTGCTAGCGAGCGATAAGAATCAAGCCAAGTTTATTCTCTCTAGCTCTATAGTGCTACCACGACACCGACTAAACCACGCCAGCCAAGATTCGGCGGCTAATTGTATACGATCAGATGGTTGGGACGGCTATCCGGTGTCTCTTTACAAAATGCTGGCAATGGTCGTAGACCAAAACATTGAAAAGCTCGTCTTTATATCCGGCGATGAGCACATTGGCTGCTACGCCAACATTCAGATAACTAACCTTAGCTCGGGGAAGATAGCCGAAGCAACCTCGATCCATTGCCCAGGCTTATACTCACCGTTCCCATTTGCAAATGGGCGTGTCGAGGGTTTCGAAGGCCATCGGCAATCAAGCCCTGACGCTGGCTCGAAGCAGCAGCAAGATCGCTATATTAGCGAGTTCAAGTTTGAGCACTCGGGCATATCATACCAATGTACCGTGAGCGCTCGCTTTGAGATGATCGACAAAGTGATGTCGTTAGGACCGATTCAAGTCGAACTATGCGAAGGTTTTCTGATCGTAAATACCCTCTAATATCAACATTAGCGCTATTTCTGCTGGCAATGTGGCAAACTCTTTATCGCTATCACTTTCAGCAATGCTACAATTAGTGTAATTAAATTACATAATTGTGGGATCTGTAACCGTGAATCTACCTATCAATGCGCTAAGCGACGACGCTAAAATTTTGCCAGACTTACTCGGCGAAGTCATAATTGAACAAGAAGGCCATCAAATTTTCGATGCCGTAGAATTACTGCGAAAGGGGTTTATAAGCCAACGAACTTCCCCCGATGCCGCCAAACTTAATGAATTATTGAACACTATCGACGGCTTAAGCGTTGACGCTATCGATAGGGTGATTCATGCCTTCAGCACTTTTTTTCACCTTACTAATATTGCCGAAGAGCATGCTAGCCAAAAGTCTCGCGATATTTTAGAAGAAGCGGGTGAAACATGGAGCAACTCGTTCGTCGATACTGTTGCAGGTTTTAAGCGCAATGGTAAGTCACTAAACGAGGTAATAGCATTGGTCAGCGACCTAAACTATTACCCCACGTTTACCGCCCACCCTACCGAGGCCAAACGCCCAATCGTACTGGAAGCACTGCAACGCATACATAAGGAATATCAGGGTCTTACCAATGGGGGTATGAGCGAGGTTGAGCTATCCGAGTTTCGTCATCGTTTAAAAGCGATGATTCAAATTTTTTGGAAAACTGAAGCGGTACGCCCGTCAAAGCCAACGGTTTACGATGAGATTAAAAATTCATTGTATTATTTTCGAGAGAGCATCTTCGCCTGTCTACCTGAGATATATCGTGATTTAGAGAGCGCCATTAAACACTCGTATCCCGAGGCTCGCGGCCAAGCAATTGAGCTACCAAATATAGTTCGCTTCGGAACCTGGGTTGGTGGAGATCGTGATGGCAACCCTTTTGTCACGCCTGAAATCACTCGTAACGCCCTTCGCATGCAGCAAATCGAAGTGCTCTCAGAGTATGCTCGCCGAGTCGACAACTTAAGTGAAATTCTTACTCACAGCATCGACCAAGTGACGCTTTCAGATGAGTTCACGGCGTCTATGCAACGTGATCACATTCGCTTAACTAAATATCTAGGTAAAAAACATTTAAAAGAACCGTATCGCCGTAAACTCAGCTTAGTAAAACTGCGCTTAGAACATACAATTGCGATTGCCGAAGCGCATTTAGGTGATGGCCACGCGTCGTTCGACCCGCTCGCATTTCAAAATGAAGCTGAGTTCAAATACGAGCTCACCACGGTTTGCGACTCACTTGCACATCATAACGAAGCCAACCTCACGCGCGGTGGCTTGCAAGACCTAATGCGTTTACTCGATAGCTGTGGCTTCTATTTATCGAAGCTGGATATTCGCCAAGAGTCAACGCTTCATAGCCAAGCGATTCACGAGATCGGTTTAACCATCGACCAACCTATAGACTACTACTCAATGGATGAGGCCGAACGCCAAACATGGCTAACAGCCAATATCTTGGACACCAATGCGCTCAACTATGACCATCGCCAAATCACTATTCAAAGCGCCGATATTATCGCCGTTTTTGATTTGATGAGCGAGATGCGTGAAGAAGTCTCAGTTGACTGTTTTGGTAGCTACATTATTTCGATGACGCATCAGGCAAGCCACCTGCTCGAAGTCGCTCTATTGGCAAAAATGTCGGGTCTGATAAGTTCAGATGAGAACGGTAATATCAAAAGCGAGATACACATCACACCATTGTTCGAAACAGTCGTCGATTTGGAGCACGCAGAGCCGACACTGGAAAGCTTGTTCAGCAACCCAGTTTACCGTCAGTTATTGGCGTACACCAACGACACTCAAGAAGTGATGCTCGGTTACTCAGACTCATGCAAAGATGGCGGTATTCTGGCATCTAGTTGGAACCTCTATAAGGCCCAAAAAAACATTGTATCGGTAACCGATAAACACGGTATTCGCTGCCTACTATTCCACGGTCGTGGCGGCACCATCGGCCGTGGCGGTGGCCCGACTCATGAATCAATCTTAAGCCAACCAAAAGGCACTGTTAAAGGTGGTATTAAATTTACCGAACAAGGCGAAGTGCTCTCGTTTAAATACAACTTTCAAGAGACTGCACGCTATGAACTCACCGTCGGCATCACCGGTTTGATGAAAGCCAGTGACCCTAGCAACGATCACCAAGATAAGGCAGAGCACATCGCTATGATGGACCAATTAGTGATTTCCGGCGAAGCGGCTTTTCGAGAACTTACCGACGATAATGTAGCCACCATGCAGTACTTTTATGAGACCACCCCGTCAAATGAAATCGGCCTGTTAAATATAGGCTCGCGTCCATCGCACCGCAAGAAAGCCGACTACTCGAAGAAGTCTATTAGAGCGATCGGCTGGGTATTTGGCTGGTCACAATCTCGCCAGAACATACCTGGCTGGTATGGCTTAGGTAGCGCTCTCAAAAACGCCATTGATAACGGCGGCCTTGCAACCTTGCAAGACATGCAGAAGAACTGGCGCTACTTTCAGAACTTGCTTAGTAACTCGCAGATGGTTATCTTGAAGACCGATCAAAAAGTCGCACAAGAATATTCCAAGCTTTGCAGTGATCCTGAAATTGCCGAACGCACGTACGCGCAACTGGCTGGCGAGTTCCGTCTATCGATCGACAACATCAGAGAAATCACCGGCGAGAGGTTGATGATGGCTGACTTCCCTAAAATCGGCCAATCGGTACGCTGGCGTAATGCCTATCTCGACCCACTGAACCACATTCAAGTGAAACTGCTGGCGCGTTTAGATAAAGAAGAAGATCGCATGCAATCTAAATGGCTGAAGCCCGCTTTGGACAGCATTAACGGGATCGCTACCGGCCTAAGAAATACTGGCTAATTGCAATTAGTCTATGTTGCAACATAAGGGCTATCAAGTTGATAGCCCTTTTCTATTTTGGTTTGCTTAGGCTTGGCGTGTTTAAGTCATCGCGTAGTGCGCGCACTTCTTTTTGCAGATTCATAATCATTGTCTCGATCTCGATCTCGCCATTATCTTGTTGAAGCTCTTTAGCCTCGGCTTCTTTTACCGTTGCCATAGCGTCGACCACTATACCAATAAAAAGGTTCAGCACGGTGAACGTGGTGACGGTGATAAACGGGATAAAGAACGCCCAAGCATACGGGTGAACTACCATAATCGGCCGAACGATACCCATCGACCAAGACTCAAGCGTCATAATCTGGAACAGCGAATACATCGAATCACCAAGGCTACCGAACCATTGCGGAAACGTGGCTCCGAAGAGCATGGTACTAAGCACGCCGGAGATATAAAACACTAGCAGTAATAAGCCCGCCACGGAACCCACACCTGGTATAGCCAAAAGCATGCCCGAGACTACTCGCCGAAATGAATCGACCGCAGTTATCAATCGCAACACTCGTAGAATTCTAAAGGCACGAAGAATTGACAAACCGCCCGACGACGGAATTAACGAGATAACGACAATAACAAAATCAAATATGTTCCAGCCTTTTGTAAAAAAACTCAGCCGATAAACCATAAGCTTCAGTACTAGCTCGACCACAAAAATAAACAAGCATAGGCCATCGATAATTTTCAGCGCAGAGTGAACTGGCGCGCTCCAACCGTCGTTCGTCTCTAAGCCTAAAATTATGCCATTTAGGACAATGACTACGATAATGAAGGTTTGAAACCAATTGGATTCAACTAGTTGTTTAATAAAAGACATAATATGCATGTTAAAGGTTAGTCGGCGGCCGTAGCGGTACCTGCCATGTATATACAGTAAAAAGGGGAAATTTCAATACTTAACCGGGCCGAAGTCTACTATACAAATAGGCCAAGACCATTACACCCACTAGATTAATGGTGAGAACCGAATACCGTTGCATGGGCTTGCTTTCAAACTATAATAAGCAGCGACATAACTTGGTAGCAACACTATGCAGACTATCCCGATTACTAGCCTGGTTATCATTGCATTGCCGGCTATATTGGTACTTATAATTCTGTGCCGTTGGTCTGACTCAGCCGGTAGATCAGCCCATGCGCTGGCTCGTATGGTCATTCAGCTATGCTTAATTGGCTATGCACTGACCTTTATTTTCAAAACTGAAAGCTCAATATTGGTGTTATCAGTGTTAAGCGTAATGTTGTGCGCTTCGTCGTGGATTGCCCTAAGCTCAGTACCCGAACAACGTCGCAACTTATACTTTAGGGCCTTATTGGCTACCTTTATCGTTAACTCTTGTTTGCTCGCATTAATTACCCAAGTGGTTCTCGACACATCTCCTTGGTTTGAACCTAGCATCGTCATTCCACTCGCAGGCATGGTATTCGCGGTTGGTATGAATGGCATAAGTCTGTTTGCCGAACGCTATTTCGCCGAACTAGGACGAACAGATGAAACCGCCGCTCGCAATATCGCTTACAAAGCAACGCTGATCCCGATCACTAACTCGCTGATGGCGGTGGGGCTTGTATCGTTACCCGGAATGATGACGGGGCAGATTTTGTCAGGTGTATCTCCCTTGATTGCAGTGCGCTATCAAATCATGATCATGTTAATGTTTTTTACATCCTCAGGACTAACGTCAGCATTGTTTTACATCCTGATAAGGTCAAGCTCAAGTGACGTTGACGAAGCCCGGTGACCTTTTTATTACGACTATCAGTAATTCGCTGCGGGCCAACCCCAAGTCGCATAGTCACACGGCCAAGCCGCCATGGTATTGAAGGTCCGATATAAACCGTATCGCTTTTCGCTTACGTAAAAATCATAGTTAGACAGATAAGGAAAACAAGATTCAAACTACAAATACGCTATAAATCTACAAACACTCTAGGAGTTTTTAAAATGAACATTGAATACACCGCTATCAAATTAGTAAAACGTCCAGAAACAGTCATTACCCCTGATCTATTTGAAGTTGTTAAATTAACAACCCCTGAGTTAAAAGACGGCGAATTCTTGATTAAACAAACTCATATGTCTCTCGACCCAGCAATGAAAGGGTGGATGTCGGCGGATCGCGATAGCTATATCCCGCCGGTCGAATTGGGCGACGTCATGCGCTCTGGCGGAGTCGGAGAAATCGTTGAATCGAAGAATAGCGACTTCACGGTTGGCGCTCGAGTTCAAGGCTTAACAGGTTGGGCTGAGTACGTCGTGAGTAACGGCCAAGGCATGAACTTGCTGCCTGAAAACGTTCCAACAGAGGCTGTTTTATGTGTCTTGGCATTGCCCGGTATGACCGCTTATCAAGGTTTGATGAATATTGGCAAACCTAAATCGGGTGAGACACTAGTGGTCTCGGGCGCGGCAGGTTCGGTAGGGTCTATGGTCGGGCAAATAGGTAAAGCCGAAGGGCTAACAGTAATCGGCACTGCCGGGACCAACGAAAAGTGTGCTTGGCTAGTGGATGAACTTGGATTCGATGCGGCGATCAATTATAACTCAGACAACTTGCAAGCCGAGCTAAACGCGGCCGCTCCGAATGGTATTGATCTTTATTTTGAAAATACTGGCGGCCCTGTGCAACACCTTGTATTCGAGCTAATGAATGCTCATGGCCGCATAATGGTTTGCGGCATGATCTCTGACTATAATACTCTGACGCCGTCGGCTGGGCCAAACTGGATTCCGATTATCAAGAAGCGTCTAACTATTCAAGGATTCACTATGCCAGATCATTATGACAAGATACCAGGAATGATCCAAGCTATGTCTAAGTACCTAATGGAAGGTAAAATTAAGTATCGAGCGCATACACTTCATGGCCTAGAGAGCGCGATCGAAGGGATCAATTTACTCTTTACTGGAGGCAATACCGGCAAGTTGATGGTTGCGTTATAAAACAATAAATCTATCCATTTTGTAGCACTCAAATTCATGAGTGCTACAAGCTTGCCTTTCAAACTCTTTTTACCCAGACAAACCTAGATAGTCATCAATAAGCTCGTGATATCTATCAAGAATTTCGCCAGCGAGCGGCCCTGTTATCAATTAACCATCAAATGGCTCGCTTTCTCGCTGATGGTAAATGGCATTTATCTCCCTGAGAACACTCGAAGAACGATTTAAAAAGTTTAATTCTGAATTTATTTATTTATTTTCAAAACTCAATATTATCCTGCCAGCGGCATCTCAATCTGGCGGATCACGGGTGATATTCAGCACTGTCTTAAGATAGACACCCTATTTTAGAGTCATTTTAGCGGCTTTAGTGGACCTAGTCGGAGGCTTCCTGCGAACGCTAACACATCTCTAAAAATGCCATAACTAATATAGTTAATGGCTATATGTCCAGTATCGACTCGCCGTTGCTAACATCGCATACGCACCTAGCATTTAGACCTAACAAATTTTGAATAACATGCGTCAACGCCAATCCCATCTCGCTGTAAAATTTAAAGATAAATCAATATAATCAATAACTTAATTATTTATATCACTGATTTAATACAGCCCATCCGTAGTTAAACCTATCGTCAAATCAGATAGTTTTTGGCAGCTTAAGTCATTCAACGCCTCTCTCTCGTCACAGCTTCCAACATCTGTTTTTTTATCAACCCATATAGATAATCTGATTCAATTTACTTAAATTATGTTGGCTGATTTCACAATTCAAGATGGATGATAAGCATCAAGCGAATGAATTTTGGCTCTCTTCCTTTTAGGGCGACATATAACACACACAGTTAAACTGTCCGAAATTAGACAGCACTAAAAAGTCGTGTCAGCAACAAATTATGCAGATGACGAAAAATAGACAGTTGTATTCAACTTAACTAGTGGTGTACAAAGGATGTAGGAAACAAGATAGGCAAGATTGTTAAATGTCTAAGGGGCTTGTTTCTTTTCGTTTAGAAATGGGGATTTCTTTACGTTAGTGATGGGAGAGTAAAAAAAAAGACCCTTGAGGGGGTAAGCTCAAGAGTCTTCCGAAAGAGATGTCCCCCCAGGGGAAACTCTTTCTTTTTTTACCTCAAATCCTTTTTGAAGTGACCTCCATTTATTGCATGCATCGGGTTGGATAAGGCAAGCGATATTTGGAGGCTTTTACGCACTGTACATTGCGTTCATGTAAAATAGCACAATCAGCGAGGGATGCCAGAGTTTGATGCCATCCAAGCAGATTATTCGGTGTTTATTTGCATTTTTTTATCTAAAGCAAACCTTCAAGTCGAGATAATAGACAATTGATCCGGATCTAATGCCGCTCAATATTGCAGGCAGAGGCGGAATTCGAACATGTGTCGTAAAACACCGTTTAAAAATCAGTCTCTCTAGCTCATTTTCTTAAGTATTCTTATTGGCGCTATCCTCATTAAGCGGCTCATCAGCTCCCAAGGCCAACTAGGCACGTAGTAATTAGCGCCTTCTTTGTCGATTGCTTTTAGAATTGCCTTACAGCCTTTCTCAGTATCAACAATAAACGGAACTGTTCTAACTTTCTCATTGAGTTCACTTCGAATAAAGCCTGGATGAATGGTCGTCGCCTTGATCGGCGTGCCTAGCAAATCAACTCGAATACCCTCAGTTAGGTTTGATAATGCCGCTTTAGAGGCCGCGTAAACAGTCATAGCACGCCGCAACCCTCTAACCGCGCTGACAGAAGAAATCGTCACTAGATGGCCGTGATTTTGCGCCCGAAACAGCTCTAATGCCGCTTCACATTGAGCAATTGCCGAAACAAAATTAGTAATAGCGGTTTGCTTATTCGCATGAAAATAACCTGTGCCTAATGATGCACCTTTCCCCATACCGGCGTTAACGATCACCCGATCTAACTGACCTAAGTCTTCAGCAAACGCTTTAAATACTGCAAACACTTGATCGTGATCATTAACATCCAGTGGGCGAACAAATACTTTGACGGCTGGATAGGTTTTAGCTATTTCTTCTCTTAACTCTTCGAGCCGCTCGACTCTACGAGCACATAAGGCTAAATTTTTACCTTGAGCAGCGTACATTTTAGCCATGGTATAACCAAGACCAGAACTCGCACCGGTAATAAGGATATTTTGTCTGTTCATATATTGTTTGCTACGTGTAAGTAATGAAGTGCTTGTGTTCAGCACCTTCAAAGTGAGTATGTTCATTCAATGACGCAACGAATAAGCGCGAACCTGTCGATACCAGCTTGGTAACACCACAGTTTAGGAGCGTCCAATTCATTTGCATTATCTTTTCTTGTGGTACACCCAACAGATGCTGAGTAACTAGCGATATCGGCCCGCCTGAAGTAAATACGGCTATACGCTTCTTATCGCTATTACCAGCCAATGTGTTTTTTAAAGCCTGATGGACACGGCTTGTAAAAGCGCCCCAAGACTC
>JAESTB010000559.1 GCA_016763815.1 Arenicella sp. | reverse complement strand
TATTCATCACTTACCCAGAAGCCCCTTTATGCCACTTCATCTTCATTCATCAAGTATTGCAGTAGTGCCCCGAAGACGTCTAAGAAACGTTGTATTTGGTCTCGAGTTATATTTATCACAGGAATAATTTTCAACGAGCAATAGCTTGGCTATCATTTTGACAGTGATATTCCTTCAGCCGCTGTCTGAGCGTTGTAACAAGTAACGCGAGTTAAAACGTCGACCCATGGTCGACTTTCGATCGCTTGGAGTAAATCTCCCTAATTACTGAAAACCTACATCAGCAGTCTTTGCACACTCCCTGTAGGCAAAGCCCTGAGACATCATCGTGCAACGAACACAATGGGTAGATATAGCGCCCAATCAACGTATAAAGGGAACAATCTTTTGCTAGGTTTGAAACAATTGATTCTATTAATGAATACGTTCTAAATTAAAAGAAAAATGAAACATTTGAAAACAGATCAATCATGGAAAGATCTAAGATTACTCAATGAAAACAAGCTATTCCTAGATCTATCCATAGATAATGAAACGCTAAACGATTAGTTCAATGCGTCCTTCAAAGCTTTACCCGCTTTAAATTTAGCTAAGTTTGAAGCCGCAATCTTGATAGTTTCACCAGTGCGAGGGTTACGGCCATCACGTGCAGCGCGGGCGCTTACAGAGAAAGTACCGAAGCCTACGAACGTCACGCTGTCGCCTGATTTTAAGGCATTGGTAATTCCGCCTAGTACTGCGTCAAGCGCATCACCAGCAGTCGATTTAGAAATATCAGCCTTCTCAGCAACTAGCTCAATTAATTCAGATTTATTCACGCTTTTTTTCCTCAATATAATAGGTTTTGTAATTTTTACTTTATTTTAAAACTTTAAAACGCATTGTAAAATGCACATTCAATAAAACCACTATCAAGTAACGGTAAGGTAAAAAGAAATTAGAAAATTGCTATATATATAACAACCGCTAATACCCCTCTTTTTCGCTTCATGATTGAGTGAGTTACGAACAAGTAAGTAATAACCTGGTTAGGTAAAGTAAGTAAGTAATGTGAAATGTAAGGTTTACAGCTTTTATTAAAAACTGGCTGCTTAGCTACATCCTCACCACAGCCTGCATCATGGTCTTTTTAGTCCTAAAACACAATATTGACTTATAAGTTTTTTTCCTTTTAAGCCAGCATTCATGCGGGTTTCAGCCTTTACATGTTATTAAAGGCTTAACCTGTCAGCTCAAGGTGACGCTAGATCACATTGATTTATATAGAAATTCCTTAGATTTGGTCATTATAGCCATATGATGCCTAACATTGTTATCCATTAATTAATGACGCGCAGCAGGCTTATCAGCTTGTGTTTTCACCTTTTCAGCCACAGATCCCTCACCTTCTGTTGGCGCTGCACCACCTTTAGGCATCTTAGTAAGTGCAACTTCTAGAACTTCATCGATCCACCTAACGGGCACAATATTAAGGTCGGCCTTTATTGCATCAGAGATATCAACTAAATCCTTCTCATTTTCGTGTGGAATAAGCACCGTCTTGATCGCGCCACGATGCGCCGCCAACAGCTTCTCTTTCAAGCCGCCAATGGGAAGCACTTCACCACGTAGGGTAATTTCGCCGGTCATGGCTACATCGGCCTTTACCGGGATATTGGTCGCGGCTGAGATTATAGCCGTAGCCATTCCAATACCGGCGCTCGGGCCATCTTTTGGTGTTGCTCCTTCTGGTACATGCACGTGAAAATCTTGTAGCGAGAAATATGACTTATCGATACCCAAGGCATCAGCCCGAGAACGAACCACAGTCATCGCGGCCTGGATAGACTCTTGCATCACGTCGCCGAGTTTACCGGTGTAGGTCTGTTTACCCTTACCTGGCACAATAGCGGCCTCGATAGTCAATAATTCGCCGCCGACAGAGGTCCACGCCAAGCCAGTTACTTGACCAATCCGGTTCTCTTCTTCCGCCAAACCAAAGCTAAACTTTCGAACACCCAGATATTCACCGATGTTGTCAGTATCAATGCTGATTTTCTTAAGCTTGCCATCCATTACTAATTTTTTTGTTACTTTTCTGCACAGTTTGGCGATTTCTCGCTCCAGACCGCGCACACCGGCCTCACGCGTGTAGTAACGAATAATGTCTAAGACTGCGCTCGATGCGATTTCAATTTCACTTTCGCGTAAACCGTTATTTTCTTTCTGCTTAGCAACCAAATAGCGCATCGCAATATTGAGCTTTTCGTCTTCGGTATAACCCTCTAGACGAATGACTTCCATTCGATCTAACAGAGGCCCGGGGATATCAAGACTATTTGCAGTAGCGACGAACATAACTTCAGACAAGTCGTAATCTACTTCTAGGAAGTGATCGGCGAAGCTGTTATTTTGCTCAGGATCTAATACCTCCAGCATTGCCGATGCCGGATCACCACGAAAGTCAGCCGCCATCTTATCGATTTCGTCGAGCAAGAATAATGGGTTCTTAGTTTTAACCTTAGACATATTCTGAACGATTTTGCCCGGCATAGAGCCGATGTAAGTACGTCGATGCCCGCGAATCTCAGCTTCATCTCTGACACCGCCTAGAGACATACGAATAAATTTCCGGCTAGTAGCCTTGGCAATTGACTTACCTAATGAGGTTTTACCAACGCCAGGAGGTCCAACCAAACACAGGATTGGGCCCTTCATCTTCTTTAACCGTTGCTGTACCGCAAGATATTCAAGAATACGTTCCTTAACTTTTTCTAAGCCGTAGTGATCTTCATCGAGAATCGTATTAGCCGCGGCTATATCACTGCGCACACGCGAACGCTTCTTCCAAGGCACCTGCACTATCCAATCAATATAATTTCTGACAACGGCGGCTTCAGCCGACATTGGCGACATCATTTTGAGTTTCTTAATCTCCGAGTCGACTTTTTCTTTGGCCTCTTTGCTCATGCCGGCAGCGTCAACCTTAGCTTGAATCTCATCAAGCTCACTTTGACCTTCTTCTGATTCACCAAGTTCATTTTGAATGGCCTTCATTTGCTCATTCAAGTAATACTCTCGTTGGCTTTTTTCCATCTGCTTCTTTACGCGACCGCGAATTTTTTTCTCTACGCGATGCATATCAAGCTCAGACTCCATGAAAGACAATACGTGGTCTAGTCGCTCTGTTAAATCATCAGCTTCGAGTAAGAATTGTTTATCATCGAGCTTAAGCTCGATGAAACCAGCGATGGTGTCGACCAGCCGATCAAGGTCAACAATTTCTTTTAGCTGACCAAATGCTTCGGGGGCTACCTTTGAGTTAATCTTTCCATAATTTTCAAACTCATTGACCAAAGTTCGCAGCGCTACAGGCGCCTCGCCTTCTTCCACATCGATGGTGTTTAGCGGAGCAACTAAAGTTAGAAAGCATTCTTCTTCAAAGACTTTTTGCAAATGAATCCGTTGCTTACCTTCTACCAGCACCTTAACCGTTCCATCAGGAAGTTTCAGCATTTGTAATATACTAGCAAGCACGCCAACCTCATAGATTTCGTCTACGTTTGGCTCTTCCATGGCCGCATCGTGTTGTGCCACGAGCGCAATTTGCTTGCCGTTCTCCATCGCGCGCTCTAACGCTGCAATAGACTTCTTACGGCCAACGAACAGTGGAATAACCATATGTGGAAATACCACTACGTCTCTCAACGGCAATAATGGAAACGGCGTCGTATAATCAATAACAATGGTTTCTTGTGACATTTTAAATCTTCAGGCTAGTGATTTTAGGGATTCGTATCCATCCATACTATAGGCGGATACGAACTCTTATTGTGCAACGATATCACTACCGCTGCGGATTGATGTAGACCTACTTACCATATAAGACTAAAAAGTGCCTATTCAACAGAGACACGAAGCAATTATCATATTCAGCCGTATTATTGAGCAACACTGACCAATTTATACCAACTTTGGCGTAGATCCGTCGACCTTGACTTTACCATTCGACGGCTCACGATCAGCATGTTAAGAGCCCCCGGACTTCTGGTACCTCCTGAAAGCCCTAAGCCGACTTCTCTGCCTCGTGCTCTTCATAAATATAAAGTGGGCGAGCACCTTCTAAAATTGTACTGGCTTCAACCGATATTTTCTTTACACCCTTTTTCGATGGCAATTCATACATGGTTTCCAATAATGCGTTTTCGAGAATAGATCTCAATCCACGAGCTCCCGTCTTACGAGCCAGAGCTTTCTTAGCAACAGCGCGCAAGGCCTCTTCACGTATTTCAAGATCAACACCATCAAGCTTAAGCAAACGTTGATACTGCTTAACCAAAGCATTCTTAGGCTGCGTCAAGATAGCAAGCAACGCTTCTTCATCTAACTCTTGCAGCGTCGCGATAATGGGTAGGCGACCTATAAATTCTGGAATCAAACCATAGCGCACTAAGTCTTCGGGCTCTAGCTTGCGTAAGTGTTCGGTGATGAAAGGGTTATCCGTTTTGCTGTGTACTTGCGCGCCGAAACCAATACCACTTTTTTCGGAACGGCCGCGGATAATTGAATCGAGACCCGAAAACGCGCCGCCACAAATAAACAATATATTGCGAGTATTTACCTGCAAGAATTCTTGCTGAGGATGCTTACGTCCGCCCTGGGGTGGTACTGAGGCGATAGTTCCTTCAATTAATTTTAGCAACGCTTGCTGTACGCCTTCACCCGACACATCACGTGTGATCGACGGGTTGTCAGACTTACGTGATATTTTGTCAATTTCATCGATATAAACGATGCCTTTTTCAGCCTGCTCAACATCGTAGTCACACTTCTGCAACAATTTTTGAATGATGTTCTCTACGTCTTCACCTACATAACCAGCTTCAGTTAGGGTAGTTGCATCGGCGATAGTAAACGGCACGTTCAACTGCTTGGCTAAGGTTTCAGCCAACAAGGTCTTGCCCGATCCAGTTGGGCCAATCAATAGAATGTTACTTTTTGCTATATCGGCTTGATTTTTTTCATCTTGGCCGCGAATACGCTTGTAATGGTTATACACGGCTACCGCCATCACCTTCTTAGCGCCTTCCTGAGAAATGACGTATTCGTTTAATCCCGCGTGTATTTCGGCAGGAGTCGGATATTTCTCTTGTTCTTCTGCTTTTGATACATCGTCAATCGCTTCTTCTTGAATAATGTCTTCACACAAGTCGACGCATTCGTCACAAATAAACACAGATGGGCCCGCAATTAATTTACGTACCTCATGTTGGCTTTTTCCACAAAACGAGCAATAAAGTAGCTTGTTGTCGTCGTCACTTTTGTTGTCGTCACTCATACTTACCCCTAAAAGTGCCGTAAAAACGGCCTAAAACATTCATTTAACGCCAGAAAAAGACGCTTCGATCTAAAATTGTAACCTAACTGAAAGCAACATTAATACGATAATACTGGGATATTGCATGTCACGAACTCTATTTAGACCACTATTATCATTATTTAACAAGATAATTATAAATATTCAAAATTCAAGCCACTATTGAGCGATAAATATGGCCGAAAAATCAGCTTCGATCAGTGCCGTTGTGTTTCTCAAAATGAGATCTCGTAGTAACGCCCCGAACCACTATGCTTTGCAAACTCATACCGCTAAATACCTAGTGCTTCCACGAAGCGTTATCACCACCAGTAATGCACTTATGACCAATAAAGCTTTATTAGTATCTTCTTATTCATAGTCTAAGAACTTACACCATCGACATGCTCGACACGTGAACTCAAAGGTAGATATCGAGCTCTGTCACCACTGTCTCGGCAAAAGTTCGAGCTACAATATCGACATATCTCGTTGTCCGACCGATCAAGATATTAGCGATTGGGCGGTTACTAATTGATAGCGACATAAAGAACGACACATCAGGATCTACTATAGAACTATGTGAGTATAAAAAAGGCCGCGCAAGCGACCTTTTACTAGCTTTCGCGTCCTGCGCTACTTAGGACGTTGCTCAATCACCTCGTCGATTAAACCGTATTCTTTGGCTTCTTCGGCGCTCATAAAGTTATCTCGCTCGGTATCTTTCTCGACTGTTTTAAGCTTCTGGCCGCTATGCTTGGCCATTATTCCATTCAACTCTAATTTAATCCGCAAAATTTCTTTTGCATGTATATCAATATCAGTTGCTTGGCCTTGATAGCCGCCTAGAGGCTGGTGAATCATGATCCGCGAATGAGGCAAAGCAAAGCGACTGCCAGTTGCGCCAGCCGTTAGTAACAGCGCCCCCATGCTCGCCGCTTGACCGATACAAACGGTGCTAACGTTTGGCTTAATGAACTGCATTGTGTCGTAAATCGCCATACCCGCGGAAACCGAGCCGCCAGGGCTATTAATATAAAGACTAATCTCTTTATCTGGATTCTCCGACTCAAGGAACAATAATTGAGCAACAATCAAGTTCGCCATGTAATCTTCTACTTGGCCGACCAAAAAAACTACTCGCTCTTTAAGAAGTCGTGAGTAGATATCATACGCACGTTCACCACGCCCGGTACTCTCGACTACCATAGGCACTAAGCCACCGGTGCCCATAGGTTCTAAGCCACCGGCACCCATAGGACCATTAGCGTTAGAAGCAAATGAGCCTACACTGTGGCCGTACGGGGATTGAATCATTGAATTCGGAAATTTTGTCATTGCGTTAATAAGCTCTTAATAATATATGGCTGGATTATAACCTTTGTTGCTAAGTATAGAATGTAAAGGTCATTCTTCTAAATGCAAGACAGCTCTATAAAAACCAACCGATTAGGAGGCCCTACTGCATATTCAGTAAGGTAGCTGCTTCAATTTTTTCAACCTCTACATTTGCTTTTGCAATCAAGAAATCGACAACTTGCTCTTCTAGGACAATTGATTGAACTTGCGCCAATGCTTGTTGGTTGCTCTTGTAGTATTCAATAAATTGCGAAGGGTCTTCATATGAAGATGCCATTTTCTCGATGCGATCGTTAACACGCGCTTCATCTGGCTTGATTTCTTCTTTACGAATAATCTCCATCATCAACAACCCCAATGCTACGCGCTTCTCAGCTTGTGGCTTTAATGTATCGAACTCCGGATCTGGAAAGTTTTCAAGCATCTTGGCATCAATGCCCTGCTGAAGCATTTGATTTTTCTGTTCTTGCACCATGCGGCCAGCTTCTTCTTGAACCATCTTCAATGGCATCTCAGTTTCGTTTTGCGCTAACAACGCATCAAAAGTTCGTTGACGCAGAGTCGAACTCAGCTGGCTCTCAAGGTTTGTCTGAAGATTTGTTTTAACTTCAGTGCGTAACTCAGCTTGATCACCACTCTCGATACCAAAGTTCTTAATAAACTCTTCATCGATTTCAGGCAAAACAGGTTCAGAGACCGTCTTCGCATCAATCTTGAAAACAGCGGTCTTGCCACCTATGTCTTCGTTGTAATCGTCGGGGAAAGTCACCTCGATATCTTTAGACTCTCCGGCTTTCATACCTTTAACGCCTTTTTCAAAGTCAGGTAGCATTTGATTCTCACCTAGAATCATTGGGTAATCTTCAGCTTTACCGCCGTCAAACTCTTCACCATCGATACTGCCGACAAAATCGATCAGCACACGATCACCTTTCTTCGATTTACGTTTCAACTCTTTCCAAGTCAACTGCTGCTTACGCATGTTGTCGATGACTTTGTCGATATCAGCGTCAGTAACGTCACTTTCTGGCTTCAAAATTTCAACGCCTTCTAAGTTCAGTTTTTCAAACTCTGGGTAGATATCAAAACTTGCTGTATAAGCAAAGTCTTTGCCTTTTTCTACAGGCGCTTCTGGGATAATGTCCGGCTGTACTGCGGGCACCACGTCTTGGCTCTCAAGAGCCTCCTGCAGGCTTGTTTGAATCAACTCGCCCAATACGTCATTGGTAGCGGTTCCGCGGTACTGCTGCTCAACGATCTTCATTGGCACCTTACCGGGCCGAAAACCTTGGATTTTCACGCGCTTTGAAAGCTGCTTCAAACGACTTTGTACCGCAGTCTCGATTTTATCGGCCGCTACGACCACGCTCAATTTACGGCCAATACCACTGGTTTTTTCAACAGACGCTTGCATGTGTTACTCGTATTTAGATGTCAGATTATTCTTGTTCAATCGAGAGCCAAAATGGGCTCACGACGCAATTAGGGGCGGGATTCTACCACTAAGCCTTGAATAGACAAAATGTATTGCCAGAGAAAACTACTAGATTATTAGCAAATATGGTTCAACAACGCGTTGAGCCTATAAAATTATCGCTTAGAGGAAGATTTATCAGTCGACTATGCTTCACTGAGGCTTCCGTGCCTGCGACCTTAAATTTAACTACAACGATCTTTCTTAAATGGTGCGAAAGGAGAGACTCGAACTCTCACGCCGCAAGACACTGGTACCTA
>JAESTB010000558.1 GCA_016763815.1 Arenicella sp. | reverse complement strand
GATTCGGTATTCAACGAAAACTGCAATTGAACACTATGTTGGAGTTGGCGAGCGCGAGGGGCGTCAGCCTAATGCGGTTTTCGCGCCTTATTTTTATATGCAGAATCGGCCTGACGAAATAGCCAAATGGGAGTCGGCATTAGTTCACTATATTAAAGAAGGCGCTGACAATGGTGATAACCCTAGCCCGACCTTTTCGACCAAGTTTTATGCTCAGGCACATCAGCTGCCTTTTGCTGAATCGCTGGCGCATTATTTACAAGAAATCACGAAGTCAGGACGTACAAGCTTAACAGAGCCTGGCGTTGCGCAAGAGAGTGCAAAAACCGCACTTGAAATTAGCACAACGAATTATGAACCGGCTGTTGTAGGACCGATTGAGACTGAAATATTCGGTTTGATGAACGAGTTAGAGCGTGTAACTTTAGACGAAAAGATTAGCGCATTAAATTTTGTGGTTGTTGAAGAGCCGCTCGTTAGTATCATCATTCCATTCTTTAACAAGCTGGAATACACAGTTGATTGTTTATTTGCGCTGAGTAGGCAAGCGTTCAAAAATTATGAAGTCATATTGGTCGATGATGCTTCAACTAGCGATGATTGTTCTACATTGAATTCGATTGGTGGAATAGAGATAATTAGAAACGAGACCAATCAGGGTTATCTTCTGTCTTGCAATCTGGCGGCTAGCGCGTCTTCAGGCGGCTATATAGTTCAACTTAATAACGATACTTTAGTACTCGAAGGATGGTTGAGCAACCTAGTGAATACCTTCGAGATAGACTCTGCGGTCGGCCTGGTTGGTTCATTATTGCTATCGAGAAACGGACAGATCTCCGAGGCTGGTGGTATTATTTTCAATGATGCGTCAGGGTATAACTACGGACGAGGCAAAAGTCCCTACGAGAAACGATTTAACTATTGTCGAGAAGTCGATTATTGTTCTGGCGCCTCTATCATTATAAAACGCCATATTTGGGAATCGTTGGGCGGATATGATAAAACATTCGTACCAGCGTATTACGAAGATACAGACTTAGCAATGCAAGTCCGTGAACTGGGATACAAAGTTGTCTATAACCCGTTATCGAAGGTAGTTCATCATGAGGGAATTTCTTCTGGAACTGACTTGAAATCTGGCATCAAAAAATATCAAGAGATAAATAAAGGCAAGTTTTATAAGAAGTGGACAAAAGTATTGGATGCTAAGCCACCAATCCCTTCAGGTGATTTGATTGATGATTATGTTCGTCGACAGCGCAAGTCTGGTTGGATACTGTGGATTGACTCTGTTACGCCAACTCCTGATAAAGATTCTGGGTCTATCGACACAGTGAATTTTTTCGAGCAGGCAATGACGGATGACTGGGGTGTAACCTTTATGCCTTGGGATGGGCTACGGCATGAAGGGCGCTATACAACAAGCTTATTGTCGATGGGAGTTGAGTGTATTTTCGATCCATCTAGCTCAGCAGAGCAACATTTGAATGCCCTTGATGATTCATATGACGTCATTGTTCTGTCAAGAGTGACTGTTGCTAAGTACGCCTACCCTATTGTTAAAAAGCTCTACCCCAATGCGAAAATTATTTTCAATACGGTAGATTTACACTTTCTTAGATATGAACGGGAGTCGGCATTATTAGCTAAAACCTCTAAGCTTCAGTTGTCGGTCCGCAGCCAGAAAGTGGATAAAGAAGAAGAACTTGAGCTGGTTCGCAATTGCGACACTACAACTGTAGTGAGTGAGAGTGAGCAGACGGTACTAAATAACTATATTGAATCAGCTAAGGTAAAGGTTATCCCATTGTTCCGTGATGTTGTCGGCTGTTCTAACTCCTACGAGCAAAGGTTTGATATAGGATTTATTGGTGGTTATCAACATCCACCAAATATAGATGCTGTTAAGTATTTTATATCGGACGTATGGCCTCTCGTTAGCAAGAAAATCAAGCATTGTAAGTTCATTATTGCAGGCTCCAACGCTCCTGAAGAAATTCTGCGGTTAGCAGGCCCGAGAATTGAAGTCCGTGGTTTTATTCCAACCGTTAGTGAGTTGCTTGAAGATGTAAAGTTAATGGTTGCGCCACTTCGTTATGGGGCTGGAATTAAGGGAAAAATTGTGTCGGCCTTATGTCATGGTGTGCCTCAAGTTGTTACTGCTGAAGCCGCTGACGGTATATGCTTAGAAAATACTGGCGCTGTCATAATTGCTGACGATGCGCAGCAGTTTGCTAACGCTATCATCGAGTTGTATACCAACAATAAAAAATGGAACGAGATGTCCCTTTTAGCTCTAGATGCGGCTAGACAAAAATATTCCAAAGATGCAATCAGCGGCAAAATTACAGACCTTCTTAATGAACTTTGATGTTGAGAACTTAATTTTTAGAAACCTAAAATGTCTCCGTGGCATAACAATAATGAACGGTATTAATTAAAATAATATGAAGGAGTTAGATTTAAAGCTAAAGCGTGAGCGCGAAATATTTAATGCAAACGTCAATGTTCACGATTTGCCTGATATTTTTCATTATTGGGCAAATAAATTTTTACGCCCACTTCTCGAAAAATATGAGATCTCTCACCCAGACGATTTATTTGTGAAACACATGTTTGCCAGTGCACAGGAGTGTGCAAAGGCAGGTGTTAGAGGATGCTTTAACTATATAAGCATCGGTTCAGGAAACTGTGATACAGAGGTCAGAGTCGCCGTAAGACTCCGAGATATGGGCTTGACGGATTTTTGCATTGAATGTCTAGATCTAAGCCCAAGTATGCTGAATCGCGGTAAACAATTGGCTGTCGATGCAGGTGTATCCGAACATCTCTCGTTTATTGAAACCGACCTCAATGAGTGGCGAGCCAATAAACACTATACTAGTGTAATTGCGAATCAGTCATTGCATCACATCGAAAATCTCGAAAGGTTATTTGAACAAATTAATATGTCTTTGCATCCCAACGGATCATTTATCACTAGTGACATGATTGGGCGCAATGGTCATCAACGCTGGCCCGAGGCGCTTGAACTCATTGAGGATCTTTGGCGAGAGCTTCCAGAGAGCTACAAGTTTAATCATCAGCTCAACAGACTGGAATCAAAATTTGTTAATTGGGATTGTTCGACGGAAGGCTTTGAAGGAGTCCGCGCGCAAGACATATTACCGCTACTGATCCAAAATTTTCACTTTCAATTTTTTGTCGGTTATTCCAATTTAATTGATATTTTTATAGATCGAAGCTTCGGGCATAATTTTCGGATTGATAATCAATGGGATACAGACTTTATAGATCGTGTTCACACCCTTGATGAGACCCTAATTAAGCAAGGCGATATCAAGCCAACCCATATTATGGCTGTTATGAAAGTCAGCCCAGTGCAATATCCCACTTATCTGGATGGCTTGCCCCCAGAGTATTGCGTTCGAGCAACACAGTGATAAAAAATCTTCCATTAGTCGCCAGTGATTCGGGAAGAAGCACTGCGTAGGATTCTATTTTTGCGCGACAAACATGATCTGCTCATCTCCGAGATAACCAAAAATGTCAGACCAGTACAATATGGCATACACGTCTTCGAATCCAGTAGTGCGTAATACCTCCAATATATCCCAGCCAAATGTGTAGTAACTCAAACAGCCTTCTTTAGAAAGAGGGTCTCCGTGATACTCAGGCTCTGTTAAGTGAGAGATGGTTCCGTCACCGAGTATTTTGGCGCGAACTATCGTTTCATCCAAGTTTTTTCCAAAGGGAAAAGATAGAAGCATTCGCCCGCCTTGCTTGAGAGCTCGGTAGCATTCTGTAAGTGCTTTTTTATAATCTGGAATATGTTCTAAACAATCAAATGAAATGATTTTATCCAATGACTCATTGTTGAATGAGAGGTTTGTGAGATCCTCGTGCCTGACACCTTGTGGGTTTGAGTATCCGCCAGGGTGCTCTGAGTTGATATATTCGCTGCCGACTAAATTTTCAATTTTATTTTTCAAAAAATGATAAAAAGGTGTTACCTGTTCGGTCAGGTAAACTTGATCGGAGGAATACGGCTGCATTTCTGATAGGTATAAATGATAACTCGCTCGTTGGCGATTATTTAGATTCGTGATAGGACACATTAGGCGCTCACGCCAATTTATATGTTCACCATCGGAGTAGACCCAGTCGACGTCAAAAGGTACATTTTTTTCGGCTGTTATGGAAAAGCCTGGTAATGAAAAATGTTTGTCTTTATATTCTTTTTCTAATGTAACAAGATTACTCAAGCGACGATTAAGAACGGTTGTTTGCTTTGCTAGATGGTCATCGTATTCGAGGCGGCTTTGTAAGCGGTGTATATGCATATATTAGTGGTTCTGTTCGATGTATCTTTTAAATGACTGTTGTCTGAGTCACTGGTTTATGAAAAGCTTGTTTACCCAAACTCTTGGGTTGAAGTACTTACGGAAATTACTTGCCTGCTCAGGGTGTTTGCAGGCTATTTCATATTTTTTCCAACGTATTATTTTCTCAATATTGATATTTTTCAACTCCGCGAGATCTTTTGAATTATTCCACTCTGGATCAAAATTAAGTATATTCTTGAACAATGATGGAGTGTAATTTTCAAAAACGTAGCATTGTGGCGGTATAAGAAATTTCCAAGCCAGAGGGTGTTCTGGCCAGCACAGCGTCATGAATGCTTCTGGCTCGAAAAATTTACTTGGGTGATTCTGAGTCGAGTAATTGAAATATGTACTCCATTCGCAAAGAGGATATTTTCCTTCATACGGCTTGAAAAAAGTAGTAACTTCAATAAATAACTCTTTATCGATAATCTGTGGCATAT
>JAESTB010000557.1 GCA_016763815.1 Arenicella sp. | reverse complement strand
GGGAATTTATTGGCGTGCTCCTCTACGTAAATGCTCAGCGCCTTTTCATCCAACGGCGGATTCTTTACGCCAAATTCTTGATACACAAAGTCCCAAATTTTTCTCGTTTCGCCCATCTAGTGCCTCCAATTGTTTAAACTATTTTATTAGCGTGCTCTCACCTTAAGGTGTAGGCCGCCATATCTATTTTTTTTAACCGTTTTACATACTCTCGAGTACCACCAGCCCAATTATTGGTAACCTTGTCACCGTCTTTGTACCAGCTGTTTTCAATCTTGCTAAAAGCCATGGTTGACAGCCGCGCCTGAAGCCCTTGATTGTATTGTTGTTCAACCTCACTTTTAACCTCACACGATTGCTTAGCGAGCTGATCCAAATTACCCATCGCCTGAATTACGTAATCAGCTTGTGCTTCAAGCATTATAATTATCGACGTGTGTCCAAGATTAGTGTTCGGGCCATAAAGCAGATGAAGATTGGGAAAACCATGAGTAGACATGCCTAAATAAGCCTGTGCGCCGTCGCTCCATGCGTCTCTGATACTGCGCTGCCCTACTCCGATAACCTCGATATCGGCAAGAAAGGGGTTGGTCTGAAAACCGGTGCCATAAATAATCACATCAGCGTCGGTTTCGTTACCTAATTTATCTACCACTCCCGTTGCCTTAAACGAAGCCACGCCATCGGAATTTAAACTGACATTGTCTCTCGCCAGAGTCGGAAAATAATGGTCACTAAACAAGACTCTTTTAGCACCAACGGGGTAATCGGGCGTTAGCTTCGCTCGTAGCTCTGGGTCGCTGACATGCTTGTTCAAATTCGCTAAGCAGGCTTTTCTGACTAACCATTTTGAGACCGGGTTACCCTTAATTGCGGGTAGCACGCCATATTCGCCAAGCGCCCAGATACATCGTCGGTATAATTTTGCTACGAATGGGTACTTAGCGGACAACTGTTGCTCTCTCTTTGAGTATGGGCGATCAACTTTGGCCAATATCCAATTAGGGCTACGTTGAAAAATAGTCAGATGTTTAGCCACTTTAGCTATTTCGGGAATGAACTGAACGGCGCTTGCTGCATTACCAATAACCGCTATTTTTTTGCCTTTTAGATCAACTGAATGATCCCACTTGCCGGAATGGAATAACGGTCCGTTAAACTGATCAACATCGGCAAATTCTGGGGTCGCTAGCTTATGTAACTGGCCAATAGCGCAAACCACATGCTGGGCCTTAAATTGCTCGCCATCAGTGGTGCTTACGGTCCAACGTTGTTCAACCTCGTTGAACACCAGACTGTTGACTTCAGATTGGTATTTAAGATGTTCGCCCAATCCGTATTTGGTGGCGGTATCGTGTTGGTACTTGAGGATTTGCTGTTGACCAGACCACTTAAATTGCCACTCTGAATTATGCTCAAACGAGTAGCTATAGAGCGCTGACGGAATATCGCATTCGGCCCCTGGGTAAGTATTTTCTCGCCAAGTGCCGCCTAAATCGTCAGCCTTTTCAAGAATAATAAAGTCATCGTCGCCCGTTTGTTTAAGCTTAATACCCATACACAGGCCGCCAAACCCCGACCCAATAATGACTGTCTTTATTATCTGCACCGAATCACTAATCTCATTTTTATTATTTTGAGATCTCAGCATGGCTCAGCGGCGAAATAAAACAGCTGCAGGCATTTTTATTCGTTCGTCGAGTTATGCTGAGGTCTCTTTAATAAAGTCAGAATAGCAGATCTAATATTAACTAATGTCAAAAGCGGTAGCGTGCTTCAGCAAAAATCGAACGAGGTTGCCCGGGGAAATATCGCTCATCGGTGAAGCTAGTGAAATCGGCTCGCTCGGCATAACGTTGGTCAGTAATATTAAGTAAACGCAGGCCAAAAGCCCAATGCTCGTCTAACGCAACGTTAGCCCTAGTATTGACTAAAGTATGGCCCTCATACTCGCTGTCATTACTTGGGTCTAAGAAATAACTCGATACTCGTTGTACTTCCATTTCGACACTGGCTCGGTCACTAGCTTGCCAAGTTAAGAATAGGCTACCGAAAAACTCTGGCGCTGTATCCACCGTATTACCATTGAAATTTCTATCGCCGACAATTAAGTCCGAAGTATATTCATGTTCAGCAAATGACCCGACAACTCGCCAAGACCACATTTCACTTAAGGCCTGCCGCAGACTAAATTCGACACCCTGACTAAGGGTGCTTTGACCATCAACGTTAAAGAACGAGCTGTCGCGAATAATTAGATTATCGATATCTAATCGGTACAGCGACGCGCTGAATTGCAAAGAGTCGGCTTGGTATTGTGCGGTTAATTCGACACTGACTGATTCAACAATGTCTAAATCAGCCACGTTTTGCGCACGTTGTAGACGATATAATTCAGTCGCTTGAGGCGCACGAAATGAATCCGCCAGCGCTAAAGTAAATCGCCAGGCGTCATTTGCTTGGTAATGTAATTCGAGCTTTGGTGATAGATGGGTAAAGCTATCCTCTCGATCAGCCGGGCGGCTGTATCGGCAACCGCCAAATCCACATTCGCTGCCGTCATCTCGAGTGCGCCCATCTAAGCCTAAATTATCGTAGTCGTACTCGGTTCTCTCCAAGCGTGCACCAGCGACTAACCGCCATTGCTCAGCAATCGACCAGTCGGCGTGCGTGAACAGCGCGATTTGCTGTGCGTCAACTTGATAGTCATAATGCACTCCGGTTGGAATAGTCGCTCGTAGAAACGCTGAACCTTGGGTTGCTTGGTCTTGTGTTTGCTGTAATTCACTATCGGTAATGTCACCATCAAAGCCAATAGTCCAATTCAGCGACTGATTCGGTTTAAAAGTAATAGCGGACTGCCAACCAAAACCAGTTTGTGCGTTTTGCTCTAGCGGGTCACCTGGTAAAAAATGCAGTCGAAAATCCATATCGGTATCACGAATATAAATCGTACCGCTGGCATCCGCACCGTTCGCTAGTTCGGTCGAAGCCTTTAACCACGCTCTTAATGAATTAGTTTTTCTGAATGCTTCAGGGTCTAAATTTTGACGTGCCAAAGATCGGTTCTTGTAGGCGTCTCTACCGACGATAAAACCCGCTGTTTGTTGGTCCAAATTAGTATAGGTGGCACCTGCGTTAAGCTGCCATCGCCCTACCTGCTCGGCGTGTCGCCAACTAAATTTTTGTTGCGTATAACCTGAGTCGTCACGGTAACCACCATCATCAGTAATCGATGCATAGACTCGCCCGCCATCGTAAGAAAAAGCCGCTTTACCTCGAACATAATCATTAGCGCCTAGTTCCAACGAGGCCTGGTTTTGCCCTTCACTCGGCAAGACTACATTGACGCTGCCGGTCAGTGCGTTTGAGCCATAGAATGCAGTATTAGCCCCTCGAACAACCTCTATGCGTTCAGCTTGCTCAAAATGGGTGTCGAATAACTCATTAACATTACAAACACCCGCTCCGCGCACTGGTATCGCATCCTCGAGAATTAACACACTGCCGCACGCGCCCGCCCCGGTGAGTACTGCAGAGCGTATGCCCGGCAACGATTCTTGGCCGTTACCACGCTGCAAACTAACACCGGGCACTCGATTCAAGGTTTGTTGGATATGAACAGCGCTGACCCGTTCAAGCTCTTCTTTGTTTATCAGCGAGACATTAGCCGCCTGTAACGATACTGGTTGTGGTGAGCGAGTGCCTATTACCGAGACTTGCTCTAATTGATCAGAAGCCTCAGTAATAGAGGTAAACAATGACGCCAGTACAACGACGCTGAGTCGGCACGCAGGAAAATAATTCATATAAAGGAAGATGTCGGCTTAAGAGGGTTTCTAACAAGAATTCAAAGATACCATAAGCCGTTTAAATTTAACGTCACTGATGTAATTTAAGTTTGAGATCTAACGCCGGTTTGGCCCTTTCACTTATCCTTTGCCGCTAAAGGCTCTTCCAAGCTATGGGTTCATCCAAGCTATGGGTTCGTCCAAGCTATGGGCTCTTTTCAAATAAACAAGAGCCTGGTGCTTTAGCCTACGAGATATTTGAATCTTCAAAACTACCTTTGCGCTGTTCCATATAGGCAATCAATTTGGCATCGATCTCAGTATCGAGTGGTGGCAAGGTGTAATCCTTCAGCATCTTCTTATATTGAGCATTGGCTCGTTTTTGCATATCTTGACTGCCGTCTTCGACCCAAGCTTCGTAACTATTATTATCCGCCAGACTGGACGGATAAAACGCGCTCTTAAAGTTTCGCTGGGTATGCTCACACCCCAAAAAATGCTGACCTGGGCCGACTTCACGAAGCGCATCCATTGCCTGACCGTTTTCACTCATATCGACACCTTCAGCCGATACTCGCAACATACCAGCTTGGTCAGCATCCATAATAAACTTTTCATAGCCCATCGATAATCCCCCCTCTAACCAACCAGCGGTATGCAGTGCGAAATTGACCCCAGCATTCAAGGTGGCGTTCATGGTGTTGGCGGCTTCATAACCGGCTTGTGCATCGGGTAGTTTGGATGAGGTAAAGCCGCCGCCGCTTCTATATGGAACACCGAGTCGGCGCGCTAATGCGCCACCTATATTCATTACTTGACCGGCCTCGGGTGTACCAAAAGTTGGCGCACCTGATTGCATCGACATTGAGCTAACAAAATTACCATAGATCATCGGTGCGCCAGGGCGAACCAACTGTACCAAGGCCATACCCGCCAGCCCTTCAGCCAGACTTTGTGCCGCAACACCGGCTGCCGATACTGGCGACATCGCGCCAGCGACAATAAATGGCGTGACGATACAGGCTTGATTATTGCGCGCGTAGACCTTTAACGGACCCACCATGGTGCCGTCAAAGGCCATTGGCGAGTTGGCATTAATAAGGTTGACCAAGACGCAATTTTGGTCGACAAACTCATCGCCAAACACAATTTTCGCCATTGCCACAGAATCTTCCGCACGCTCTGGCGCAGTAACTGAGCCCATAAATGGTTTATCTGAATATTTGAGATGCGCGTAAACCATATCAAAGTGGCGCTTGTTAACCGGCAGGTCAACCGGTTCGCAAATAGTGCCGCCCGAATGATGCAAGTTCTCTGACATGTAGGCTAGCTTTACGAAGTTATTAAAATCTTCGATAGTGGCGTAACGCCGACCACCGTCAAGGTCATAAACAAATGGCGGTCCATAAGCTGGAACCAGCACCATATTATCGCCACCGATTTGCACATTACGTTTGGGGTTTCGCGCGTGCTGAGTGAATTCTTTTTGCGCGGTGGCCTGAACTAAATCACGGCACATTGCTCTAGGAAAACGCACGCGGTCACCATCAATTGAGGCACCCGCATCGCGAAAGATATCCATTGTTTCTTCATCATCGGTAAAATTGATACCAATTTCTTCAAGAATGATTTCAGCGTTGTTTTCGATGATACTCAGCGATGCATCGTCCAGCACCTCATAATAGGGAATCTTACGTTTGATATAGGCTGGTGCGGTCGACTCTGCACTGGCTGCCTGCGCTATTCTGCGGCTTCGGCCGCCACCTCTACGTTCTCTGGCCATGATAATTCCTCTAGTTTTAATTCGTTTGTTC
>JAESTB010000556.1 GCA_016763815.1 Arenicella sp. | reverse complement strand
CCTTCAACTAATTACTATGGTGACCGCATTCTCAACCGGTACCAGCTGGGGCACATATGCTATTGCGTTTCCATTGGCAATGCCTCTGGCATGGGCAGTGGCTCAATCACAAGGGCTAGCTAATCCCGAAGTTTTCATGATGGTCTGTTTTGCTACGGTATTAAACGGCAGCGTTTACGGCGACCAATGTTCACCGATTTCAGATACGACAGTGATCAGCGCCATGACCACTGGCTGCGATTTAGTCGATCATGTTAAAACTCAGATGATTCCAGCGAGTTTAGCGGCGATGGTTGCCGGTCTACTCTGGACGTTTACTGTCATACTATTGGCTTAGTTGGCTTAGTTGGCTTAGTTTGCTTCTTTCATTTAGGCGCTTTTTATCTAAAAAAAAGGGTGCCTATTAAATCAGGCACCCTTAAAAAACTTCAAGAACGCTGTTATGGGTTAGCGTTTAAATACGCTCTATGTGGCGTTGAAAACGCGCCATTTTCAAAGTCATCCCATGTAATTGACCAAGTCATCAAACCTCTGAAATCAGTTCGCGCTTGTGCCGGCGTGTAACTCGCGCAATTTTGCAACTTGATCAAACAATCCAATGCTCTCTGAGTATCGGCAACAGTTGTTTGACCCGAACCGGCAGCACCAGCTGTCGCAGGCAAACCAATTGCCACTTGATCAGCTCTAAGCCCAGGGAAAGGATTATTACTATTTTGCCCGGCATTAAACCCAGTTATCAACATATCCGATAACGCCACATGAAAATCAACGGTAGAAGCTAGGTAAACAGTATTATCCGCGGCAAGGATCGACCCAGTATTGTAATGCTGAACATGCAATACGGTTAGATCATTTCTTAGTGCATGAATAAGTGGTAAGTACGCTCCAAAAATTCCACTAAAGATTTGATATCCGCCTTGAACATAAGCCGTTTCTGGGGCCATTGTTAAAACAAAATCTGAGCCAAAACGAGCTTTAATTCGTTTTGTAGCCTCGATAAGATTTACGATCGCGGGTGTAACCGGGACAGCAACCGTATCACCGCCGGTCATAATGAGAGAACCGCCCTCAAGGTCAATGTCCATACCATCCAAACCATATCTCGCGATGATGTCGCCCATGCTACGAACAAAATTATCTCGTGCAGTAATGTCGTTCAGCGAAACGTGTGCATTGGCACCGCCGAGGGAAATTAATACTTTTTGCCCTCTAGACTGAAGCAACGCTACGCCAGCTCTAAATGATTGTTCACTCTCTTCAGCAGGCGCAAACGCTACTTCACCTGCAGCGCCACCTGGCTTATTTTCGGCAAACGAAAGATTAACAATATCCCAATCATCGCTCACATTCCCGATTGCTAAGTACCCTGCCGCGTTAACAAAGTTATGCCAATAACCAATTAGTGCTCGATGTGCTAATGGGTCACCAGAACCACCACCAGTCGAAATAGACGCAATCGTTGAGTCCAAAGTTGAAGCACCCTCATCATCAGTTACGGTGAGCGTAACGGTAAACGTGCCGCTATTTGCATAGGCGTGTGACGGGTTCGCTTGTGTACTATTAGAGCCATCACCAAAATCCCAGCTGTAGCTCGCGATACTACCGTCTGAATCACTGCTGCCACTACTGCTAAAACTGATAGCGGCGTTAACCAATGCAAAGTAAGTACCGTTGGCTTCGGCAACTGGGCTGACATTACCACCAGTTCCGCCGCCGCAACTTGCAATTTCGGTCCAAGCTGATTGCCAATGCGCACCTGCACCTGGCTCATAAGCCCAGCCAGCAGGAGACGAACACCAACCAGCAACATCGCAGTTGTATTCTACTGCAGCGTTTACTACTCTATCACCCGCTGAATAGGCAGTGCCTGCAACGTAGCTTGGCAACCCTGTGCAGCCTCCCGTTCCACCACCCGTGTCGCTGCTGATAGTGGCAACACTTGAAACTGTCGTTGAGGCACCCTCATTGTCCGTAACGGTTAATGTAATAGTGTAAGTTCCGGCCTGTGCGTAACTGTGGTTTGGATTAGCGCTGTTACTGACACTGCCGTCACCAAAACTCCAAGCGTAGCTTGCGATACTGCCATCAGAGTCCGAAGAACCGGCGCTAGAGATCGCGATCGATACACCTTCATCCGCTTGATATGGGCCATTAGCATTGGCTACTGGAGACACATTGGTATCGCCACCGCCACCACCGCAGCTACCAGCATCAGTCCACGGATGGCCTGAACCCGTTGTGCCACTATTGGTCGCAGGGCTGTTTCCTTGCGTCCACCAATTTGCAACATAAGCGTTATTAGAAAAACTGACTTGATTATCTTTTACGTAGATACTAGCGCTATCCCATGCTGACAAGTTACTGCAGTCAACAGCCGATGCCCCCATAGACGCAAGTGCGAGCGGTAGAAGCAGTATTGTATTTTTTACTATATTCATTCTTTACCTCATAGCCACCTTGGTTTCAAAGTGGCTCAGTTTATTTAAATGGGCTGAATGAGAGCATTCCCGTTCAGCCACTTTCGGTTACAGTAGAAATTAAGATTTATAGGCCGTCGCTTATCGCTTTGATTAGCTCACCGTCGGCCGTATCACCACTGAACTCCCAGAAGAAAGCACCACCAAGGCCTTGTTGCTTGGCGTAATTCATCTTGCCGCTTATGGTGGCTGGCGTGTCATAGCTCCACCAGTTGTTACCGCAATACGCATACGCTGTGCCGGCAACAGTTCCGGTTGACGGACACGTATTCTTGAGCACTTTGTAGTCTTCAATACCCGATTCGTATGTGCCTTGTGCGGCTGCCGTTGCCGTTCCTCCGACAGCTCTTTGCGTAACACCCGTCCACCCTCGACCATAAAATCCAATACCTAAAAGGATTTTATTCGATGGAACACCTTGAGCTTTAAGCGTATCGACTGCAATTGATGAGTAAAAATCTGCTCTATCTGAGGGGATTTCAGGGTATCCAGTAAGACCTGAATGCGGAGCTGTTGGGCCAGTTGCATCCCAACCACCAAAGAAATCATAAGTCATTAACATATAGAAATCTAAATACTGGGCAGCGGCGCCAAAATCTGAAGCGTTAAGCTTCGCGGTACCGGCACCGATGGCCGATGTTACCAATTGGTTGCCGAAACGAGCGCGAAGAGCTTGCATCAAATTCGCATAGGCTGATGGGCCACTTGAGTCACAGCTTAAACCGCAGGAATTAGGGTATTCCCAATCAATATCAATGCCATCGAACACACCCGTCCAGCGAGCGTCATTCACCAAGTTGTAACATGACTCAGCAAATGCTTGAGGGTCGCTTGCCGCTTGTCCAAACCCACCAGACCAGGTCCAGCCGCCAAATGACCAGACGACTTTAATATTTGGATAGAGTGTTTTCAGTTTGCGAATTTGATTGAAGCTGCCTCGTAAAGCACCCGCATCCCAAGTATCACTAACACCGTCAACACTCGCATTTGCATCATAAAATTTACCGTAATCAGCCTCGGCATCACCCACCACACACTTGCCGTTCTGAACATTACCGAACGCGTAAACTATGTGGGTCAACTTCTCAGCAGAACCGTTAGTAACAATGTTTTTTATATGAAAGTTACGAGCGTAAACACCCCATTGAGCAAAATAACCAACAACCTTCTTATCTCCTGATGGAGGTAAACTTGTGTTTACAGTAGCATTCACTGTACTCGAGGCGGTCGCACCTTGGTTATCAGT
>JAESTB010000555.1 GCA_016763815.1 Arenicella sp. | reverse complement strand
ATCGTCAGCATAAGGTTTTAGGCAATGGTTCCAGTCTTCAAGTTCCTCGAAAAGTGCGTTCGAATTAATTCCTTCTGGGCGCACCAAATATAAAAAAACCAGCCTTGTGCTGGTTTTTTTATATTTGCTGTGTCTGGTTGGAGATGAGACCCCCTGTTCGGTAAAATCGCAAGGAGCGATTTTAAACGGCCAAAGGTTATGGACTGTGGGGACAGCGCTGAATAACCCAATCTTCTCTTCTATAAATAGTGGAGGAAAATTTTTTCTTGTGCAGTACGATATGATTTGTTACGCTGCTCGCGAAATAGGAGTTATACCCATGATAAATACATACACACATACACGATAGCCAGTCGGCAGGTCTTTGTATCTGATCGCGATTATAAATCCGATCCCTCCCTCTAAGTACATCAAAAATCTATTCTCTGGTTCTCGATAACGTTTTTCGAGCATGCGTTCTGCTGCCTGAATTACGCTCTTTGCTTTGGCATGTCCAAAGTGAATTACAATTGTTTTGAATTAAGAGAAAAACAATGGGCAATTTATTAAATACTACTGAGGTAATTACTCGCGTTATTGCTTCAGAGAATAACTGGATTGAAGGTAATTCAATTCAGCAACTTGAGGCTACAGCCAAACTTAAGGGTATAAAAATGGCTGTGGGACTTCCGGATTTACATGCCGGAAAAGGGTACCCGGTTGGAGCTGCATTTCTATCAAAAGGTTGGATTTATCCTGCTTTAGTTGGAAATGATATTGGCTGTGGCATGGGGCTTTGGCAAACTGAACTCAAAACGTCAAAGATAAAACGTGATAAATGGTCTTCGGCGCTTCAGCTTGATGGTCCATGGGATGGAGACACTGGGCGCTGGTTAGAGAGTTACGGTCTTCCATCAATATTGTTTGATCGTTCTATTGGAACGATTGGCGGTGGAAATCATTTTGCTGAGCTACAGCAGGTGGAAGAAATCTATGATCTTGATGCTGTTAATGCTCTTGGCATAGATGAAAAGCGCCTGCACCTATTGGTTCATTCAGGCTCTCGTGGTCTTGGTGAAGTGGCTTTGCGTAAGCACGTAGATGCATTTGGTCATTGTGGATTGGAAGATGAAAGCTCTGACGCAAATCTTTATATTGGTCGTCATGATCAGGCGGTCAAATGGGCGCGTGCCAATCGTAGCTTAATTGCTCATCGGTTTTTGTCGTCTTTACGCAGTGATGGGAGCAAGGTTTTGGACCTTGATCACAACACTGTGACGCCTAGAGAGATAGACGGTGAACGCTATTGGTTGCATAGAAAAGGAGCCTCACCATCTGACAGCGGAGCCTTGGTTATTCCTGGTTCTCGCGGCACCTTCAGCTATTTGGTTCAGCCTCTCGGTGAACAACTTAACAACGCTTACTCTTTAGCTCATGGGGCTGGCCGTAAATGGGTGCGCTCTGATGTGAAAGGACGTTTATCTCACAAATACAAAGTTGATGATCTTCGTAAAACGAATTTAGGAAGCGTTGTAATCTGTGAAAATAAAGCGCTGATCTATGAGGAGGCTCCGCAAGCTTACAAGAATATCGATATCGTTATTCAAGATATGGTCGATGCCGAACTTATTAAGGTTTTGGCCACTCTACGCCCCGTGATCACCTATAAGACACGGAGGAAAAAATGAGTAAGCAAGAAACTAAACTTTGGCTGCAAATCACCTCTGGTCAGGGTCCGGATGAATGTGCTTTAGCTGCCCGAAAGCTTGTCTCTCGCATTATGAAAGACGCAAGGACAGCTGAGACTTTAGCTGAGTTATTGGATGGTATGGAGGGGCGTAAGCGTGGAACTTACTCTTCAGCGCTCCTCTGTTTATCTGGAGCCAAATCCGAAGCGTTTTCAAAGGTCTGGGTCGGTACTATCCAATGGATTTGTGAGAGCCCATATAGAAATGGTTACAAACGTAAGAACTGGTTTGTTGGAGTTAGCCTAATTAAACTGCCTTCGTCCGAAAATATGGCCGTGCGTTCTTGTGATGTGACTTGGAAAACTATGCGTGCTTCTGGGCCTGGCGGTCAGCATATGAATACGACAGATAGTGCAGTTCAAGCTACCCATAAACCTACAGGGCTACAGGTAAGCGCAGGTGATGCTCGGTCACAGCATGTGAATAAAAAACTAGCATTGGAAAAACTAGAGGCCATTTTGGCTTCTAGGCAACAGGAAAGCTTAGCGAAGCAAAAGCAAGATCACTGGCGCAAGCACAGTAATCTTGAGCGGGGAAATCCTGTGAAGGTATTTTTTGGAAAGGAGTTTAAGCAACGATGAAACGTAAACTTAAAAACTCCACATATCAATCGAAAGCCATAAAGCCGTCGATGAAGAAACATATGAAGGCGTTGGGTGTATCCAATGAGCGAGCCTACGTAGCCTGGTGCGCTGCCCATAACTTTGATACTACTTTGCATAAAAGTAGAGAAAGCATGGGTGAAGAGTACGATGCCCATATAAATGGGCGTCGTATTATGAATGAGCAAGCAAGAGTTCATCATAATCCTGATCGTTTTATTCGTGATGTGTGCCTTGGGCGCACTGATGTTAATGATATTACACGTTCAAATTGGCGCGAGGTCGGGACTATTATTGCTAAAACATCTTGTGAGCTTAAATACAGAGAAGGTCTTTTAGAATTCCTTTTATGTATCAATAAGAAGGCTAAATTTGTCTTTGAAACAGCAACGCTAGGTAATAAGAAATTTCGATATATTCAGGCTCTTATTTATTTTTATGATTGTCAGAGTTCCTGGATACGAGAAATAGAAGAATGGGAGCCAAGAACACATAATATTGACGGACAGTTTAAGTCTTTGGTGTCCTACTTGTTTGAAAGGTGTCCAGCTCCCTGTTTTATGGTTTCTGCATGGTTCAGAAAAGATACGGTTTCAGATAATTACCGTGCCTGGTATTTGCATTTAGCATCTGGAAAAAATATCCGTAGTGCTGAGCTGCCAATCGAGTTTACGAAGAAGATGGCTCACAACTTCATGCAGGCACCCAGCTATTGTAGTATTGAACAAGCAATAACGTGGGGTCATATACATGCGTTAGGTGGTGATAAACGTTTGGCTGACGCGGTATTGTCTACGCGTGTGGGTGAAACGCTTGATGAGCATAAGTTCTGGACATCTGTTTACAGCTTCTTTGTCGACAACCCTATGCTTGATCGCGTACATGTTGGGCCAATCATCGACTATCTACACGCTCAGAAATTCGAGGTAAGAGAATGTGTAACAGCGCCTGGCGTTGTCGAGCATATTTATTCGCCTAAGCCGAATTTATCAATGAGAGGCAGGAAAGCCGAAGCATTGTTGAAACAGGTTGATGGGTGGCATGGAAATCTTGCCAAATCCAGTGATGCTCAAAAGTACTTCTTTAAAAAATCGGGCATTCCTGGATACAAACAGAAAACTGGTGAGGATAAGCAGGATATCTGGCGTATTCGAGAACTTTTATCTGGCGCAGAGCTTATTAAGGAAGGACGAGAAATGCAGCACTGTGTTGCTTCTTATGCGCGTGCTTGTGCTGCAGGGAGGTGTTCTATTTGGGCTATGGAATATGTGTCATCAAAAGGCATTCATACACACCAAACGATTGAGGTGTCGCAATTGAAACAAATCGTTCAATGCCGTGGAAAGCGTAATGCTTACCCTACGAAGACTGAATTAAATATTATTAGAAAATGGGGGCAAACTGTAGGATTATCGATGTCTCCATATGTTGTCAGTCGAGGCTAGGATATTGTTGTGACGTCAAATGTAGTTCGTTATTTTAATATACGCTTATGGTCGGAGGCTGCGACTTACTACTTAGATTGCTAGGGGAAGACTTCGAGAGAGGGGAGAGACTACTAGGACTCTTGCAAAGAGACTACTAGGGTAATCTCCCCTAACTTTATGAAAAGGTAAGGACTTTTTGGGTTCGAAACCCCCTTTTTACGATGGTAAAAAGTTTTTCCTTAAACGACATTCATTGCAGGTAGATATGCCCTGAACCCCATATTCTATGCGGGTTTGATGAAAACTGCATGGTGTCCGATGTAATATTCTATTCATCTAGGATAAAGACGTGTCGACCATTACTCTCAAGTCTGAATTTTCCGGTAGATAAGTCTCCATCATCGATGATTCTATCGAATTGTATTATCTCTCTTTCTGGAGCCGTGGCACCAAGTATCGCGATACCGGCATAGGCGTATCTGTCAGGGCCTTCCCAATTAAAGTTACCACCTAAGACCGTTGTCTTTGACCAGTAACCGGGCATTGTCACGCCGCTCGGCGGTATTATATGGGTATCGTCAGGGTAGCGGCCGGCCTCTTGCGCGTAGAGAGTTAGAATGGTTTTCATCTGCCCAAACTGTTGAGCTAGTTCGGACATGCGGGCCCGCTTTAAATAATCTTGGTAAGATGAGACTCCTATCGATGCTAGAACGCCGATGATGGCAACAACGATCATCAGTTCTAACAGAGTGAAGCCAGATTGATTTCGAATTTGTGTTTTCATTTTATCGGTGCTTTAGGCGGTGAGACTCAAGCCGCGCGAGTTAAATAAAAGCTGCATGGTTATTAATAATTATTTACTGGTACTTACCCGCAGCTATTTACTATTATCATTATGTTTTAACGTAATTAGTTGGCGAGTAAAAGTGTCAGGAATTGTCACGATAGTAGACATTCGACATAGTCGCCGAGTCTGGACTTGTCTATTGACGAAAGCCAGAAGGAGTTGGCGCGGGTAGAAAATGTGATAACACTATGATTTCACGCCGATTTTATTTTATTGTCAGTGATTTCCTGAATGAGAAATCTTACTGTTTAGCGTTGTTTCTGTGCCTTTTTTTTGGATTGGATTCTTGTTTTAAAACTTGATGCGAAACGATAAAGACAAAAATTGTCACTTCCCATAATAATACTTTCCTTAATATTGCATAAAAAAGCCCCCGTTTTCACGAGGGCTTTAGATCGTACCGCTCAGGGCTAAAAGGCTAGCTAATTAACTTTATGCAGTGCACGCCCATCAACTGACAGCGCCGCTTCATGCATTGCTTCAGACAGAGTAGGGTGTGCATGAATAGTTCTAGCAATATCTTCAGTTGAGGCTGAGTACTCCATTGCTAACACCGCTTCAGAGATAAGTTCAGAGGCGTTGGGGCCAAATATATGAACACCTAGAACGCGGTCAGTATCGGCATCGGCTATCATTTTAACGCGCCCACCTTTTTCATTCATCGCTAGCGAACGGCCATTGGCTGCAAATGGAAAGAATCCGGTTTTGTAATTGATACCACGTTCTTT
>JAESTB010000554.1 GCA_016763815.1 Arenicella sp. | reverse complement strand
ATCCCGACCTCCTGAGCCAGTGTCACCCTTGTAACTTCGTTCTTATCCAGATAACACCAGCCAAAAAAAAGCCCAACAAAGAGTCAGGCTTTCTCAGAACTTAACACCAAACAACGGCCTTACTTCAACGTAGCCTGATAACGCGCTGCTGATTCGATAATCTCTCTACGAGCCTCTTCTTTACCTGCCCAACCTTTTACTTTTACCCATTTACCTTGCTCAAGGTCTTTATAGTGCTCGAAAAAGTGCGCGATTTTGTCGAGCATTTCTTGTTGCACGTCGCGAAAAGTAGAAACGTTATTATAAAATTTTGTTAGCTTCTCAACTGGAACCGCTAGAATTTTAGCGTCGCCACCGGCTTCATCGTCCATCTCTAACACGCCAATCGGGCGGCAGCGAACAACGGAACCAGTTACCAAAGGAAACGGAGCAAGCACTAATACGTCTGCTGGATCACCATCGTCAGACAACGTTTGCGGAATATAGCCATAGTTACATGGGTAGTGCATTGCGGTAGACATAAAGCGATCAACGAACATTGCGCCAGTCTCTTTATCTACTTCATACTTAATCGGGTCGCCGTAACGAGGAATCTCAACTACTACGTTTACATCGTCTGGTAACGATACACCTGGGCCTACATTGTTTAGAGACATTTATGCCCCTCCGAAAGATTGGTCATGAAAAAGTCGCTGTATTATACTGATTTGGTAGCCATTAACAGCTGCACACAATAAGAAACACTAACAATTTACATTCCTTTTAAAACAGGCGAGGCAGACTCAAGCAGATTTTTGTGGATTAAGTTTAGTTAGTCTTTCAAAACTATGTATTTTTACATCAGTTTTGATTAGACAAAATTAAAGTTACAGAGACGTATCTAATTCACTCATTGCAAGGACGTTAATCTTTGTTTGTCTATGCGAACAGGTAATAATACCTGCTTGCGGGGGATACATCGGAGGATAATCTATGTCTGAACAAGCAGTTCCAGCGTTACTTGGGATATTAGGTTTAGCAATCGCATTCGTCATCTATGGCGTAATTGCAAAGCTAAAAGTGAGCGACCCTAAAGTAGAAGCCATTGGCAAGCAAATACATATCGGAGCCATGGCGTTTATGCGCCGTGAGTACACCATTCTTTTAGCCTTTTTAGTCGTACTTGCCATTCTTATCGGCATCTCAGACTTAGGGCTACACACCATGATCGCCTTTATTCTTGGAGCGTTTTGCTCAGCATTTGCTGGCTACGTCGGTATGTTCACCGCCACCAAAGCAAACACTCGAACCACCATGGCAGCTCATGAACAAGGGGCGGCTGCGGCCTTAAAAACGGCCTTTTATGGCGGCTCTGTGATGGGCCTAACGGTTGCCTCCATGGGCTTAATCGGGCTTGGTATTCTCTACTACTACTATGGTGGTAATCCAGAAGCCACACACACCATTCATGGCTTTGGTATGGGAGCGTCAGTGGTTGCATTGTTCTCTCGTATTGGCGGCGGCATCTTTACCAAAAGTGCCGATGTTGGTGCCGACTTAGTTGGCAAACTAGAAGCTGGCATCCCAGAAGACGACCCACGTAACCCCGCGGTAATTGCCGATAACGTCGGCGACAATGTTGGTGATGTTGCTGGCATGGGCTCCGATATTTTCGAGTCTTATTGCGGCTCGATGATCGCAACCATTGCCATAGCCTCAACGCTTAGTGTCGCCGCTTTAGCTGCGCTAGGTGGCGATCAGCAAGCCTTGATGTTCTTACCACTGGCTCTTTCGTCTATGGGTTTAGTCTGTTCAATACTCGGTATTGTTCTAATAAAAATGTTGAGTAACCAATCTCCTGAAAAGGCCTTAAGAACTGGCACCATGGGCACCGCAATCCTATTTATCGTTGTTTCCTATTTTATGATTCAGTACTACGGCATTAGTACCGGCGTTTGGTACTCAGTGCTAATTGGCTCGGTTGGTGGCATCATCATCGGCTTAGTCACCGAGTACTACACCGCAGGCAAACCGATTCGTACTATTGCCGCGGCGGGTGAAACTGGCGCAGCAACCGTGATGATTGCAGGCTTAGCGATTGGCATGGAGTCAGTAGTGATTCCGGTTCTTACTCTCTGTGCAATTATCTTTTTCTCTGATCAATTTGCTGGCCTCTACGGCGTCGCTATCGCGGCGGTAGGTATGTTAGCGACGGTTGGTATTACTATGGCCATCGATGCCTATGGGCCAGTTGCCGACAATGCTGGCGGCATTGCCGAAATGGCCGGCCTTGGCGAAGAGACTCGCAAGATTACCGATTCGCTCGATGAGGTAGGTAACACCACCGCCGCCATTGGCAAGGGCTTCGCAATTGGTGCAGCGGCGCTCGCCGCACTAGCCATTATCTCGGCCTTTATTGAAACAGTATCCGCTAATATCGAAGGTTTCTCTTTGCAAATTAATGACCCTGAAGTATTGGTCGGTATGTTTATTGGCGGCATCTTGCCATTCTTGGTTAGTAGCTTAACCATGAAAGCCGTTGGCGAGACCGCTTTTGACATGATCAAAGAGGTGCGGCGTCAATTCAAAGAAATACCCGGCTTGATGGAAGGCACGGCTGAACCAGATACCGCACGTTGTGTCGACATTGCAACCACAGCGGCATTGAAGCGCATGATACTACCAGGCGTGTTAGCGGTTTCGGCACCAGTCGTTATCGGCTTTGGCATTGGTGCTCAAGCCTTAGGCGGTATGTTAGGCGGCGCATTACTCGGCTGCGTATTGCTAGCAATTACCATGGCCAACGCCGGTGGCGCCTGGGATAATGCTAAAAAGTATGTTGAACGCGGTAACCATGGCGGCAAAGGTTCAGCTACTCATGCAGCGGTTGTTGTTGGCGATACCGTAGGCGATCCATTTAAAGACACCTCCGGCCCGTCAATGAATATCCTTATTAACGTCATGGCCATTGTCAGTTTAGTGATTGCACCATTGCTAAGTTCGTAAAATTTTAAGTTCGTAGAATTTTAAGTTCGCAGAACCTAAAGTAATTAGCATTAAGCTAAACAAGGAAAGTGGCCAGCCTTGCTGGCCATTTTTTTGAGGCAAAATTATT
>JAESTB010000045.1 GCA_016763815.1 Arenicella sp. | reverse complement strand
GCCGACGATTGTGTCATGGATGGTAGTGGTCGGATTTTATTGCCGCAGCAATTGCGTGAATATGCCAATATTGATCGAAAGGCTGTCTTGGTAGGGCAGGGTGACAAGTATGAGATTTGGGATGAGGCGCATTGGGTTGCGCAACGCGAGTCCCTATTATCTGTTGAGCTCGACGAATCGGCATTGCCGATTGAGCTCGAATCGCTTTCCTTTTAGAGGCCAATCATGACCACCTTTGAACAGCACATTCCTGTCTTAATACGAGAGGCAATCGACGCGTTGAATATTCGCCAAGGCGGTATCTATGTCGACGCTACATTGGGTCGTGCGGGTCATGCTTTGCAAATCGCAAAAAAAATTGGCGAAAGTGGAACTTTAATCGGTTTTGATCGCGATCCGCGTGCGATAGAACTTGGCCGAGAAGTATTTGGCGGCGATGATCGCGTTAAGCTGATTCACAGCGAGTTTAGTCGTATGGCCGATATGCTGTATGAGCAAGCTGGCATTGATCAGGTCGACGGTGTGTTAATGGACCTGGGTGTCTCATCTCCGCAACTCGATCAAGCGGAGCGCGGTTTTAGTTTTATGCGCGACGGTGAGTTAGACATGCGCATGGATACATCTAAAGGGGAGTCGGCCGCACAATGGTTGGCTCGAGTTGAAGAGCGTGACCTAATGATGGCGCTGTTTGATTTAGGTGAAGAGAAATTTGCTCGTCGAATTGCTAGAGCCATTGTGGCCACTCGAGAAGAGACTAAAATAGAAAGCACCTTGCAGTTAGCCGCTATTATTGCCGATGCAACGCCTAAAAAAGACAAGAATAAACACCCGGCAACTCGCAGCTTTCAAGCGATACGTTTACACGTTAATCAGGAATTAAGCCAAGTTTCAAACGCCTTGCCGCAAGCGGTGCAGTTGTTGAATGAGGGTGGTCGCCTAGCGGTGATTAGTTTTCATTCATTAGAAGACCGTATTGTGAAGCGTTTTATGCGTGAGTTATCGACGCCGAACCTGCCGCCTAAGAATATACCTGTTACTGAAGATGCCTACCTGACGCCGCTAAAGTTGTTAAGCCGTGCGATAAAGCCAAGCAAGCATGAGGTTCAAGAGAATCCTCGCTCTCGCAGTTCTGTTCTAAGAATCGCTGAGCGCACAGCTGTGCCATATACAGCGCCTGTTGTAGGTGGTTCGCTCGGAGGTCAGCATGCGCGATAGCGTTATGTGGTTTCTGGTCGGCAGTGTTGTTGTATCGGCCTTATTTGTAGTCAATGTTCGGCACCAGCATCGTCTTGCCTATCTAGCATTTCAAACAGAAGAATCGGTGCGTGATGATCTAAATGACGAATGGGGTCAGTTGTTAGTCGAGTCTAATGTGTGGGCGTCTGCTCAGCGAGTAGAGAAGGACGCCAGCGAACACTTGTCGATGCGCGCGCCGCTTAAAGGCGAGATGAAATACATCGGTGAAGAAGCCAATATTGATGGCTCGAGCTTGGTCGGGGCTGAATAATGGCTAAAGCTACTAATTTACTACCGATTAAATCGCCACGTAATCCAGCGGTCGATAAGCCGATCAACGATGTCGTCGTGCCAGTATCTACTTGGCGTTATAACGTGATTGTTATCATTTTTGGCTTTCTATTTATCGCTCTCGGTGCCCGTGCTGTTCAGCTGCAGATTGTTGATAACGACTACTTGCAGTCGCAAGGTGATGCGCGCTATTTGCGGGTACAAAATGAGCCGCCGACACGCGGCATGATAACTGATCGTAATGGTCAGCCCATTGCGGTGAGTACCCCGGTCGATTCGGTCTGGATGCATCCGGCGACTATTCTTCGCCAGCAAAAAGAATACTCATATAAAGAACTCGCAGGCTTGCTCGAAATCACGCCAGCGAAACTTCTTGATAAGGCCGAAAAACGTAAGGGTCGAGAATTTGTCTATTTGAAACGTCATTTGTCGCCGCAATTAGCCAATAAAATCCTTGCGTTGAACGTGCCAGGCATTAATAAAGTTCGTGAGTATAAGCGTTACTATCCGGCGGGTCCGGTGATGGGCCACGTCTTGGGCTTTACTAATATCGACAACGAAGGGCAAGAGGGGTTGGAGCTTGCTTATGATGATGAACTGAAAGGGCAAGCCGGTCGCACTCAAGTGCTGCGTGACAAGGTCGGCCACGTTGTTGAGTATGTAGAGCAATTGTCTCGCGTTCGACACGGAGATGATATTGTTTTGAGTATTGATGCTCGCATTCAGTACCTTGCTTATCGACATCTTCAAGCGGCGGTTAAAAAGCACAATGCAACATCGGCGTCTCTAGTTGCGCTGGACATAAAGACTGGCGAGGTGTTATCGATGATCAGCATGCCTGACTTTAATCCAAATGATCGCAGTGAACTAAAGAGTGCTCATTTTCGAAATCGCTCAATTACTGATTCATTTGAGCCCGGCTCAACCGTGAAGCCGATCACTGTCGCCATGGCTATGCAAGCAGGGGTGGTTAATTCAGACACAATCATCGATACTGAAAAAGGTTTTTTATACATTGGGCGTAGTCGTATCAACGACACCAAACCACACGGAAAAATCACCGTCTCTGAGGTTATTGAGATGTCGAGTAATATCGGCGCAGCGAAGATAGCGATGATGATGGAACCACGTGATTTGTATGACACCTATCGTAACTTAGGGTTTGGTCAAACTAATAAACTTAAGCTGCCCGGCGAGCAAAAAGGAATTCTTGTAAACCGCAAAAAATGGCGGCCTATTGAGCACGCGACCATGAGTTATGGCTACGGTTTGTCGGTCAATACCTTGCAGCTTGCACGGGCCTATCAAGCTCTGGCAAACCATGGTGTATTACTGCCCGTGAGCATGCACCCGACCACAGAAACGCCTAAGGGCGAACGTGTGTTTTCATCAGAAGTCACTGATCAAGTAGCTAGTATGCTTGAGGCGGCGGTTAGCGACCAAGGTACAGCGCCTAAAGCACGGGTTGATCACTATCGTGTTGGCGGTAAAACCGGTACCGCCCATCGTGTGGTTAATGGTCGTTACCAAGACGACAGCTACATGTCAATATTTGCTGGCTTTGCGCCCATTAGCGATCCTGAAATTGCGCTTGTGGTTTCGGTTAATGATCCAAAAGGCATCGATTACTACGGTGGCCTAGTTGCTGCGCCAGTCTTCTCTGAAGTAATGGCTGGCGCATTACGCTTGCGTGGTATCGCGCCAGATGCAATGACGGCACCGAAACCAGAGCCTGCTTTAAAGTTAATGATTTCTCGCCCGCTTGCTAGTTTGCTTCCAGCTGAAGCTGGTGGGGCGACCGAATGATGCATTTAGCCGATTTGCTCGCGGTTCTAAATATCACCAACGATAGCCATGTTGATATTAATGAACTTGTGATTGACAGCCGAAAAGTGTCGAGTGGAGCCTTGTTCTGCGCTTATAAAGGTGTTGCCGCCGATGGTCGAGACTACCTGCTGCAAGCTCAACAAAACGGTGCGATTGCAATTTTGTACGATGCGCTCGATTTTGACTTGCCTGGCGATATCACGATACCTGCTTTTGCTGTAATCGGCTTACAACGACAAGTCGGCGTATTGGCGCATCATTTTTTCGGCCGAGCTTGCGACGAAATGCAGGTTTTTGGCGTTACCGGCACCAATGGTAAAACCACTTGTTGTTACTTGCTTACTCAGGCCTTAACGCGTCTTGGTACGCAGGCCGCGATGATCGGCACTATTGGGGTCGGTAAATTAGATTCTTTAGTATCGGCCGATCACACTACGCCAGACCCAATAGCACTGCATAAAAGGCTGGCCGAATTTAGAGCACAAGGCATCACCCAAGTGTGCATGGAAGTATCCTCACATGCTCTGCATCAAGGGCGGGTTAACGGGGTCGAATTCTTCTGCACGCTATTTACTAATTTGAGCCATGATCATCTCGATTATCATGGCGATATGGCTAGCTATGGTGCCGCCAAGCAGCGGTTATTTACCAATTTCCACAGTGAACTAGTGGTGACTAACGCTAGCGACTCCTTAGGGGCATCATTGATTGATCTGGCGAACGCTGAGTTCATCGTGTCTTATGGTCAAGGTGGCGATGTGTATGCGGATGAAGTTAAGCTTGGTGCTGATGGTATTGAGTTTGAGTTCGAGGGCAATGGAGTCGATTTTTCCGCTAGCACGCCACTAATTGGCGCGGTTAATATTCCAAACGTTGAGATGTTGGTCGCAACCTTGCTGGCGCTAAGTACCCCTGTTGCAGAAATTCAGTCGATACTAGAATCTCTTGAGCCGGCGCCTGGGCGCATGGAGTTGTATCGCGCGCCGAATGGCGCTAGTGTGGTGGTCGATTATGCCCACACGCCAGACGCGCTGGACAAAGCATTGTTATCGATTAAGAAGCATTGTCAGGGTGAGCTATGGTGTGTGTTTGGCTGTGGTGGCGATCGCGATCAAGCTAAGCGGTCAGTAATGGGGTCAGTCGCCGATAATCTTGCTGATAGGTTAATTGTTACTAATGATAACCCTCGATCAGAAGATCCAGCAACTATTACAGATCAAATCGTTGCTGGCATTTCAGGTGACTATCAAGTAATTCTAGACAGAGCCGAGGCGATCGCCGCGGCTATCTCTCAAGCAAACTCGGATGACTGGATTCTGATTGCTGGCAAAGGTCATGAAACGACTCAGGAAATTGGCACCGAGATACTCAAATTCTCAGATAGAGAACAAGTGCAACAGGCTTTAAAGGTGACGTCATGATGCCGTTATCTCAAATTGCACATGTGGTCAAAGGTGAGCGTTCGGGCGCTGATGTGATGTTGCGAAATGTCAGTATTAATACCCGTGATGAATGCCAAGGGCGATTATTCGTGGCGCTTAAGGGTGATAACTTTGATGCACATGAGTTTGTCTCGCAGGCCGAGCAAGCGGGCGCGGGAGCGCTTCTTGTTGAACGAGCGGTAGAGACTCAGCTGCCGATAATAACCGTAAATAGCACCCATCAAGCGTTAGCCGATTTGGCTACTTGGTGGCGCTCGCAATTCGCATTGCCAGTGATTGGTGTCACTGGCAGTGTTGGTAAGACCACGGTTAAAGAGATGTTGGCATGTGTCTTTGCCGAACTTGGTCAAGGTGTGGTCACAAAAGGCAACCTGAATAATGAAATCGGTGTGCCGCTGACACTTATGGGTTTAGACGCCAACGATCTATACGCCGTGATTGAGATGGGGATGAATCATGCTGGTGAAATCGGTCGATTGAGCGCCATGGCTCGACCGACCATTGCGCTAGTTAATAATGCCGCCGCGGCTCACCTCGAGGGTTTGGGGACAATTGAAGCGGTTGCCAAGGCCAAGGGTGAGATATATCAAGGTTTGGCGATCGATGGCATAGCCATTATTAATAACGACGATGAGTTTGCTGACATTTGGCATGAGCTTGCTAAAGATCATTCAATTATGACCTTTGGCCTGTCGACTGATGCCGATGTTACCGCCGATTTTGAAGAGAAGAAGCGCGGCCTGGTTATTAAGGTCAAGGCCGATGGTAAAAAGCTAAAAATCAAACTAAACAGTGTCGGCGAGCACAGTGTGCGTAACGCCTTAGCTGCTGTGACTGTTGCGCTTGCAGCAAAAATTCCAGCTAAGAGTATCGAAGCTGGCTTGGCTAATTTTAAACCAGTTAGCGGGCGCTTAAATATTGAAACCTTGGCCGACGTCGAGTTGATTGACGATACCTACAATGCTAACCCAGCATCCATGCGAGCGGCTATCAATGTGTTGGCGCGCAGTGATGATAATCTGCTGATTATTGGCGATATGGCTGAGCTAGGCGCGGCGGCCGAAGCCGAGCATAGGGTGTTGGGTGTTGAAGCTAAGAAACGTGGCGTCAAGGCATTGTATGTATGTGGACAATACGCCGAGTTAGTTGTTGCATCGTTTGGTAGTGGCGCAGTCGCGTTTACCTCGCAAGCAGCTTTGATCGAGCGTTTGAGTTCTGATCAATTAAGCGGAACGATTTTAGTTAAGGGGTCTCGCTCGGCTAAGATGGAACGGGTAGTAGAGGCATTGCACCGGCAGCTTTTGTCGAATCAAGTAGGCCAAGTGTCGGCCGTCGCCAACAGGGGTGAAAACTAATGTTATACGCGCTATTTCTAAGTCTTTCAGAGCAATACAGTTTTCTGAACGTCTTTCAGTACATCACATTTCGAGCTATCTGCTCGGTGTTAACGGCCTTTTCCTTTTCCTTGCTATTGGGCCCGATGATGATTCGTAAGTTGAGTTTTTATAAGATCGGTCAAACGGTTAGAAAAGATGGCCCTCCGACTCACTTTGACAAAGTCGGGACCCCAACCATGGGCGGCTTACTGATTCTATTATCTGTGATTTTGTCGACTGTTTTGTGGGCCGACATGACTAATCGCTTAGTACAAATTACCTTGTTTACGTGTTTCTTTTATGGCGTGATTGGCTGGTATGACGATTATCAAAAGTTGGTTCATAAAGATCCTGTTGGCATGGGCTCGCGGAACAAATTTTTAAGTCAAAGCATCATTGCGATCATAGCCGCATATTGGCTTTATTCAACCGCCCAAACGCCGATTGAGACATCATTGATTATTCCCTTTTTTAAAGGCATCGCTATTCCGCTAGGAATTTTATTTTTACCGTTGACTTATTTTGTCATTGTTGGTACCAGCAATGCGGTAAACCTGACTGACGGTTTAGATGGTTTAGCTATCGTGCCTACCGCCATGGTCGCTGGTGCGTTGGCGGTATTCTGCTACTTGTCTGGGCACGTCGTTTTCGCTGACTATTTGCAAATCCCTCAAATTGCCGGTGCTGGCGAAGTGTCTATTTTTTGTGCCGCGTTAGTGGGTGCCGGGCTAGGATTTCTCTGGTTTAACACCTATCCGGCTCAGGTGTTTATGGGTGATATCGGCTCTTTGTCACTAGGCGCTTCACTCGGCGTTGTGGCTGTAATAGTTCGTCAAGAATTAGTGTTATTCATCATGGGTGGCATTTTCGTATTGGAAACGGTGTCGGTAATTTTACAGGTAGCGTCATTCAAGCTAACAGGTAAACGTATTTTTCGTATGGCTCCAATTCATCACCATTTTGAGCTAAAGGGCTGGCCCGAGCCGCGCGTGATTGTGCGCTTCTGGATTATCAGTCTGGTGTTGGTATTAATTGGCTTAGCAACCCTAAAAGTCCGATAGGAACAACGTAAAGAAATGATCTCGCAAACTTACAATCCTCAACAAAAGCTCCTAGCACAGTATGCCTCTGCGGCGGTGATCGGCCTGGGTGCGACTGGCTATAGCGCGGTACGCTATTTGGCCTCGCGTGGATTAGCGGTTGTGGTAATGGATTCCCGCACAGAGCCTCCGTTAGCCAGTGAGTTTAAGCGCGAGTTCCCAAGCATTGAAACTCATTTTGGCGAATTTTCTGAGCAGGCTATAGAGGGCCACGCATTGGTCGTTGCAAGTCCTGGAGTTTCGCTTAAAGAGCCGATGTTACGCGCGGCTAAAAAACATGGTGCGCACATTGTCGGTGACATTGAGCTATTTTTACAAGAAAATCAAAAACCATTAATTGCAATTACTGGTTCGAATGGAAAAAGTACCGTAACCAGCTTGGTTGGCGAGATGTGTCTGGCTGCAGGGCTTAAGCCGTTAGTTGCCGGGAATATAGGCCGGCCTGCCCTAGACGCACTAACCGACAAATACGACTATGACGTGGCCGTGTTGGAGCTCTCAAGCTTTCAACTAGAAACCACTTATCAGGTGCCCGCAGAGTCGTCGGCTATTCTTAATATTAGCGCCGATCACATGGATCGCTACGATTCGATGGGTGACTACGTATTGGCTAAAGCGCGAATTATACGGGGGGCCAAACGTGCGGTGCTTCCGCGTCACGAAGAGCGATTAGCGCAGATAACTAATGTTAACGAAATTTTCGGTTTTGAGCTTGAACAGCCGTCAAGCGATAACGATTTTGGTGTTGTTAAAAAATCAGGTAAGCGCTGGTTAGTTAAGGGTAAGCAGCGTTTAATGCTGCTGCAAGATATCCCTCTTATTGGTCTGCATAATGTAAAAAACGTATTGAGTGCCTTTGCACTCGTCGACTTTTTAAACATACCGTTAGACGTTTTGGTTAAGGCCGTAGTGAACTTTAAGGGCCTCCCACATCGAATGCAGACTATTGCAAAAGTGAATGACATATCGTGGGTCAATGATTCCAAAGCTACTAATATTGGTGCAACCGCGACGGCGCTAAATAGTCTAGAGCAAAAGGTTGTTTGGATTGCTGGCGGGCAGGGTAAAGGCGCTGACTTTAGCGAATTGAAATCAGTGGTTAACACTAACATTAGGCAACTAATATTGATCGGCGAAGATGCGGCTAAAATTGAGGCGGCTTTGAGTGGTTTACTGCCAATCTCTTTTGCTGAGAATATGCATGATGCCGTTGCTCTAGCCGCCAACATTGCGATTGCTGGAGACATTGTTTTATTGAGTCCTGCCTGTGCGAGTTTCGATATGTTTCGAGGTTTTGAAGACCGCGGCGATCAATTTAAGCGCTGTGTTGAAGCCACAATCGGATCTGCTTCGGCAACGACTTCTGGAGCTACGCCGGAAACTAGCTTCGGAGGTACTCTATGACTAGCGCGTCCTTGCAAGCGACTCGCTCGCAACCAAACATGAACTCGGTGGGTGACGATTCAGTATTACTGGGTGTTTTCATATGCTTGCTGATGCTCGGCCTGGTTATGGTGTTTTCATCAACCATCGCGATGGGCAGCCAAGACCTCAATACCAATACGTCGCATTTCTGGCGCCAGCTGGTACACATGATTTTGGGTGTAGGTCTTACTGCGATGGTCGCGAGTATGCCGGTATGGGTTTGGCAAAAGCTGAGCCTGCCGCTTCTGATTTTTGCGATCTTGCTATTAATAGTTTTGCTATTTGTCGGCTTGAAGGTTAATGGATCTACTCGTTGGTTGTCGATAGGTGGCATTCGCTTACAGCCAGCTGAATTCGCCAAGGTGGCAATCGTGCTCTATGCCGCCAGCTATCTAACGCGCAAGCAAAGAGAGATCAAAAAATTCTCAAAAGGCATCGTCAATATGGGAGTGGTACTGGCGATTGTCGGCGGCCTATTATTAATGCAGCCTGATTTCGGAAGCTTTGTGGTAATGACGGTTACCGTCGGATTGATGATGTTTCTCGGCGGTATTCGCATTAGTCACACGATTTTGTGTTTGGGCGTAGTCGCCTCGACAATGGCATTGATGGTGGTAATGTCTCCGTATCGGATAAAGCGTTTTCTAGCATTTTTAGATCCGTGGTCAGACCCATATGGTTCTGGTTTTCAGCTAACACAAGCCTTAATCGCCGTTGGCCGGGGTGAAATTTTTGGTGTTGGTCTTGGCGCTAGCATTCAAAAGCTCTATTACTTGCCACATGCTAATAACGACTTCATTTTAGCGGTTATTGGGGAAGAACTAGGTTTGGTCGGAATTATTTTAGTGCTTGGTCTCTACGCTACGCTATTGCATCGCGCTCTGGTTATTTCGCGTACGGCCGAATTAGTTGGTCGCGTTTACGCATCTCGTTTGGCTCAAGGGATTGGCTTCTTATTGGTTTTTCAAGCGCTGATTAACATTGGTGTGAACCTAGGCGCTTTACCGACTAAAGGCTTGAACTTGCCATTTATTAGCTACGGTGGCAGCAGCATGCTGGTCTGTTGCATCGCAATGGGCTTGTTATTTGGCGTTGATCGACAGAATCGTAAGCGTGACATCAGCGGCACGGTTAGAAAGCGTCCAGCGGGCAGAAGCCGAAAGCGAAAGGGCTCTATTGAAGGTGCCTTAGTATGAGTAACGGCAGACTAATGGTAATGGCTGGCGGCACCGGCGGTCATGTTTTTCCAGCCCTTGCGGTGGCAAAGCAGCTACGAGATGCGGGTGTAGAAGTTACTTGGCTGGGCACTAAGCGAGGCTTAGAATCGGAAGTGATTCCGGCTAATAATATTGCTATCGAGTGGGTCTCGGTAGAGGGCCTACGTGGCAAGGGAACACTTAGCTTAATGCTCGCGCCGTTCAAACTAGCTCGCGCTATGTGGCAGAGTGCGGTGGCGATTCGTCGAGTACAGCCCGACTGCATTTTAGGGATGGGTGGTTTTGTCTCCGGCCCTGGTGGTTTGGTGGCGCGACTGATGGGGCGACCATTAATTGTGCATGAGCAAAACGCCGTTGCAGGCTTAACTAATAAAGTTTTGGCCAAGATCGCTACCCGAGTGTTATCCGGTTTCGCCAATGTCGAAGGTCTACCCTCGTCGGCCATATGGGTAGGGAACCCGGTGCGTCAGGCGATTAAGCCGCAACATAGCAATATCTCCAAGAAACTTAATGTGTTGATTATTGGTGGTAGCCAAGGCGCCAATTCCTTTAATCTCAAATTACCGCAAGTGTTTTCGACTATCGACACCGAGTCAATTTCAATTTGGCATCAATCGGGTCGTGGTCGAGATGCTGAGGTAACGGCCTTATATAAAGCCAACGGCGTTATCGCCAAGGTCAGTGAGTTTATTGATGATATGGCCGCCGCATACGCTTGGGCCGACTTACTTATCTGTCGCTCAGGAGCGATGACCATTGCCGAATGCTGCGCGGCGGCGAAGCCAGCCTTATTAGTGCCATACCCATTTTCAGCTGGCGACCATCAACAGAGAAATGCCTTAACCATGGTCAATGTTGGCGCTGCAAAAATAATTCCAAATCAACAGATAGACAAACCCGAGTTCAGTCGCGAGCTAGTTTCACTACTCAGTGATAAAGGTGTTTTACGAAAAATGGGGCACAAGGCCCACACACTTCATAAGCCTAATGCGTTAAATGACGTGGTGGCCGTGTGTCAGGAGTACCTCAATGCGTAATCGTGTAAGTAATATTCATTTTGTCGGTGTTGGTGGCAGCGGCATGTCTGGTATCGCCGAGGTCCTGGTCAACCTAGATTATAAGGTTAGTGGTTCTGATATTAATGAGAGCCCTGTTACTCAACGGCTGCGGGACGCTGGTGTCAAGGTTGTCATTGGTCATCATATTGACAATATTCAAGGCAGTGATGTGGTGGTGGTTTCTACCGCAATTGATAAAGCAAACCCGGAAGTCGCCGGTGCCATAGAGGCTGGTATTCCAGTAATACCTCGAGCAGAAATGCTTGGTGAGCTAATGCGTTTCCAGCAAGGCATTGCGGTTGCCGGTACTCATGGCAAGACTACCACCACCAGTTTGGTTGTCGCGATATTAGAAGCCGGCGGCCTAGACCCAACATTTGTCGTTGGTGGCCTGATTAATAGCGTTGGTGTTAATGCTAAATTGGGCCAAGGCGACTACTTGATAGCGGAGGCCGACGAAAGCGATGCGTCGTTTCTTAATCTAAAGCCTGAGATGGCGATTGTCACCAATATTGATGAAGATCATATGCTGACCTATGAAGGCGACCTTGGCACTTTAAAGAAAACATTCGTTACCTTTTTGCAAAATTTGCCATTCTATGGCTTAGCCGTTCTCTGTGAAGACGATGCCAATGTAAGATCTATTCGTGATCAAATTCACAAGCCCATGTTGTCGTACGGCTTGAGCGAAGCGAGTGATTACCGTGCTTATGACCTCATCCAGTCTGGCCAGATAATGAACTTCAAAGTTGCGCGCCCGAATCATCAAACAGAGATTCAAATCGAGCTGCCGATTCCTGGCGAGCACAACGTCTTGAACGCCACTGCAGCGATTTCTATTGCCAGCCATCTTGGCGTTAGCGACCAAGCGATCATTAAGGGACTGAAAGAATTTCAAGGTGTAGGTCGTCGATTTGAGGTGTTGGGTGATATTCAACTCAACGGCAAAATCGTCACGCTTGTGGATGACTATGCTCACCATCCAGTAGAGCTGAACGCCACCCTGACAGCCGCACGCGACTGCTGGCAAGATCGACGTTTGATCGCTGTATTTCAACCGCATCGTTACAGTCGTACTTATGATTTATTTGATGATTTTGTGACGGTGCTGTCCGAGCAACAAGACTTGCTTTTGTGTGACGTGTATCCAGCGGGTGAGCAGCCAATCAGCGGCGCTACTGGTCAGGCGTTGTCTCAAGCGATTCGTGTGCGCGGCACTAGTAACCCCGTATTTGTTCCAGATATTGATCAATTGGCAGCGGTGCTGGCTCCGTTAGTTGAAGACGGAGACGTTATTTTAGCAATGGGTGCAGGAAGCATCGGTAAGGCGATTAAACAGTTGTTTGAACAAAACGCCATGACTATTGAAGGGCATGGCTAATGGTTGCTCCTATTCAAATTTCCGCCACTGGTCAAATCTCGAATGCTCTACGCTCCCAGTTTGGCAAAGTCGCTGTGTTAATGGGTGGTATATCAGCTGAGCGCGAAATTTCATTGCTCAGCGGTGCCGCGGTGCTTAAAGGTCTGCAAGATAAAGGTGTTGATGCTCATTGTGTTGATGCCAATCCAAACAATATTGGCGGGCTAAAGGCGATGGGGTTCAATCGTGCATTCATCATACTTCACGGGCGTTGGGGTGAAGATGGCGTGGTGCAAGGTGCCTTGCAAGCTATTGATTTGCCCTATACCGGCAGTGGTGTTCTCGGCTGTGCGTTAGCGATGGACAAAGTGCGAACTAAACAAGTATGGCAGTCGCTTGGCTTACCAACCGCTAAGTATCGAGTGCTTAACAGTGAGGCTGATTTAGAGGGGGTGATTGAAGAGCTTGGCTTACCCATATTTTTAAAGCCAGCTAGAGAAGGGTCAAGCGTTGGTGTTGCTAAAGTCACTCAGGAGTCTGAGTTGCTAGAGGCTTATCGTGTGTCAGCGCAGGTAGGCGATCAGGTCTTGGCTGAGCAGTTTATCGCCGGTGCTGAATTAACCTGTACGATTTTGAAAGGACAGGCATTGCCGGTAATTCGCATGTCTACCGATAACGAATTTTATGACTATCAAGCTAAATACCAGTCGGATGACACTGAATATTTTTGTCCCGCAGGCTTAGATGATGCTCTAGAGCAACAAGTGCGAGCGTTAGCATTATCCGCATTCAACGCCTTGGATTGCTCTGTTTGGGGGCGCGTCGACGTAATGTTAGATGAGCATAATCAACCGCTTTTATTAGAAGTAAACACGGTGCCTGGCATGACCACTCATAGCTTAGTGCCGATGGCCGCTAAAGTAACCGGGAGAAGCTTCGAAGAATTGGTACTGGAAATTTTAGAAACCACCTTGGATATTGAGCTAAAGCAACAAGGTGGTCAAACGTGAGCGAGCAGCGCGCTTTTGCAAATCAAGAACGCGAGTTCCAAGTGCGCCGGCTTGGCAAACTTGGTCGTGGATTATTGATGATGCTGGCATCGGTACTGTCGTTTGCGGCGTTGAGTTTATTGTTAACCGACCATTTATACCGACCGGATACATTTAAGATCGAGCAGCTAAAAATCGTAGGTCAATTTCGTTTCATCAAGCCAAGCGCTATAGAAGCCGCCGTGATTGATCAGGCCTCAGGTAATTTTTTCTCGCTTGATCTGGCTGAGATAAAAGCTAATGCCGAAAAAATAGCGTGGGTTGAGAGTGTTGACGTGCGTCGAGAATGGCCAGGCACACTAGTGCTTTCGGTGAGCGAGCATCTTCCGGCGATGCGTTGGGGAAAAAACAAGTGGATAAGTACGGCTGGCATTGTTATCGACTTGCCAGAATCGATTGACGCGAGTGGAGTGATTTTACTGCAGGGTAGTGATTCGCAGGCTAAACGTATTCTATTGCAAGCAACCCGCTGGAAGAAAGCGTTAATAGAGCAGGGCTTAGAAGTAAGAGGCGTGAGTCTCAGCGACAGTGACGCGTGGACAATCAAGCTTTATTACAAGGGTTATGACGCCGAATTCGATTTATTGCTAGGTCATGAAGAAGTCGCTAAGCGGCTTGAGCGTTTCGAACTGCTGTTTAATCGACAATTTAAATTCTCCGCGCGTCCGCTTAAGCGCGTCGATGCTCGCTACCCAGACGGGCTTGCTGTAGAGCAAGCAAGTGCTGTTTCAACCGATATTACAGCGTTGCCAAATGACTCGGCGATGGCATCAAATAATGAGCACTAACGTGATATTGCAATGAGCAAAAAAGACGAAAGTAGATTGATCGTGGGTTTGGATATTGGCACATCCAAAGTGCTTGCCATTGTGGGCGAGGTAAACGTCGATGGTGATGTTGAAATAATCGGCTACGGCCATCACCCTGCCACCGGCATGCGCAAGGGAGTGGTCGCCAATATTGAAGAGACTGTAACCGCAATTCAACGTGCGGTTGAAGAAGCTGAATTAATGGCGGGTTGTCAGATTTACTCTGTTTATGCTGGTATCGCTGGCGCCCACATTAATAGCTTTAATTCTCACGGTGTGGTCGCGGTCAGAGATAGCGAAGTCGATGAAAATGATGTCGAACGAGTGATTGAATCAGCCAAAGCGGTGGCTATTCCGAATGATCAATCGATACTCCACATATTGCCTCAGGAGTACATCATCGACGGGCAGGAGGGTATTCGTCATCCGATTGGCATGAATGGCACTCGCCTTGAAGCAAATTTGCACATGGTTACGGCATCAGTCAGTTCTGAAAAAAATATCGAAAAGTGTATTCGACGTTGTGGTTTAGAGGTTGATGACATCATTTTAGAGCAGCTAGCGTCTTGCGAGTCGGTGTTAACTCTTGATGAGAAAGAGCTAGGCGTGTGCTTAGTTGATATCGGTGGCGGAACGACCGATATTGCGGTTTATTCCGAGGGCGCCATTAGACATACCGCGGTGATTCCGGTGGCCGGTGATCAGATCACCAATGATATTGCGATTGCCTTACGCACGCCAACAGCATCGGCCGAAGATATTAAGAAACGCTATGGCTGTGCCTTGCGACAAATGGCCGCGGTAGACGAAAGCATCGAAGTGCAAACCGTCGGCGACCGACCTCCACGTAAGTTGTCAAAGCAAACTTTAGCGGAAGTAGTAGAACCTCGCATAGAGGAGTTGTTCGAGCTGATTCGAATCGACTTAAGACGCAACGGTTGTGAGCACATGATCCGCTCAGGTGTCGTGCTGACGGGTGGCAGCTCAAAGATGGAAGGAATGATTGAGCTCGCTGAAGAAATATTTCATCTGCCGGTAAGACTAGGCATGCCTAAGTATTTAGGCGGCCTTAGTGAAGTAGTAAAGAATCCAATTTATTCAACAGGGGTTGGCCTTGTGCAGTTTGGCCATGCCAACCAAAGTGGGTCTAAGAAGAAGACCAAAACAGAATCTAAAGTCAGTTCTATATTGCAAAGAGTAAAGCACTGGTTTCAAGGTAATTTTTAGAATTTTAATAACGGGAGTTAAGTATGTTTGAACTATTAGATACGATTGACCAACAAGCGGTCATCAAAGTCGTTGGCGTTGGCGGTGGCGGCGGAAACGCTGTTAACTACATGCAACTGTCTAACATCGAGGGCGTTGAATTTATCAATGCCAATACCGATGTGCAGGCGCTGCAGACATCAGATTGTCCAACAATTTTACAATTGGGAGCCACCCTAACCAAAGGTCTGGGTGCCGGAGCGGATCCTGATATCGGTCGTCAGGCCGCGATCGAAGATCGTGAGCGTATCGCTGAATCTTTAGCGGGTAGTGATGTGGTTTTTATCACCGCCGGAATGGGAGGTGGCACGGGTACTGGCGCCGCACCGGTAATAGCTGAAATTGCGCGTGACATCGGTGCTCTGACAGTGGCTGTTGTAACTCGACCCTTCAGCTTTGAGGGTGCGCGTCGCGCGAAATTAGCGGACCAAGGTTTAAAGTTGCTTAAAGAGTCAGTTGATTCGTTAATTACCATCCCAAATGAAAAGCTGCTCGAAGTGATGGGCAAAGAAGCGTCATTGCAAGATGCTTTCGCGATGGCCAACGATGTTTTGCGTAATGCGGTTCAAGGTATTTCTGAATTGATTACGAGCCCTGGCTTGATCAATGTGGATTTCGCCGACGTTAAAACGGTTATGTCTGACATGGGTCAGGCGATGATGGGTTCGGCCACTGCCACTGGGCCGACTCGAGCATCAGAAGCGGCTCGTAATGCATTAAGTAGTCCGCTTCTAGAAGACACTAATATCCGTGGAGCCAAGGGCATTTTGGTAAATGTTACCGCTGGTCCCGACTTGTCAATTGGTGAGTTCGGTGAAGTAGGTGGCATGATTCGCGAGATGGCGTCCGAGGATGCGACCGTGGTAATCGGCACTTCGATTGATCCAGAAATGAAAGATGAGTTACGTGTCACTATGGTAGCCACTGGTATTATGGATGGCTCCGATCAAGCGGTTACGCAACCGAGAATGGAAGTCGTTCAGCAAGTTGGTAAAGCGGTTGGTAGCGATTACGATGTAAACGGTGTCGCTCATAGCCGAGCCGGCAGTAATATTCGAGGTTCTTCAAATGGACGCTACGATGGTCTGAATGATATCGAGGCGTCGGAGTCAATGTTGATCTCAGGCTCACGTGGTCGAGACTCGTCGGAGTTGCCATTGTTCGACACAGAGGGTCAGAAAGGGTTAGACGTGCCTACATTCTTACGTAGGCAGGCTGACTAGAGACCGTTGCTGCATTTTGCTTCAGTCGATCTATGCTATGTTAATAACTGTAACGTGATGCTTTTTATACTTGATTAATACTTGAACGTTAAACCTACACAATTCCTCCCGTTTCGTGTAGGATTTCTGACTTGTATTAATGATGTTGGACGTTTTGTGATTCTAAGAATGTTAACGTAGTGAAAATTACGCCCCAACTGTAAAATGACTCGTAAGGTTCACTTTTCTGTCATAATTGATTGAACGACTAACGAGAGTGTAGACTCCACTCATTTGTTGGCGTTGTATTCAGTCATTTAGCGGTGACTCAGACGCTAATTTTTGGATAAAATAATAGAAAAGTGATGCAAAAATCCGTGATGAACTGCCCCCAAATAGCTATTTGTTTATGATCCATCAACGCACTCTTAAAAACGTAATACGTGCTACAGGCGTAGGCTTGCATACTGGCGAGAAAGTGTATTTAACTTTACGCCCAGCCGCAGTCGACACTGGCATTGTGTTCCGCCGAGTTGATCTCGACCCAGTTGTTGAATTGCGCGCTGACCCCAATCAGGTGGGCGATACGCGACTGTCAACGGCATTAAAAAAAGGCGATGTCTCTGTTTCCACTATTGAACACCTAATGGCCGCACTTGCGGGTCTAGGTATAGACAATGTCTACGTCGAAATCACCTCTCGCGAAGTTCCAATTATGGATGGCAGCGCTGCGCCGTTTGTATTTTTAGTCCAGTCAGCCGGAGTGATAGAGCAAACAGCGCCGAAGAAATTTATTCGTGTTAAAAAATCAATTAAAATTGAAGACGGTGATAAATGGGCAAAACTCGAACCCT
>JAESTB010000553.1 GCA_016763815.1 Arenicella sp. | reverse complement strand
CTTTTAAAACTAAAATAACAATAAGCAGACGTGTTGCAGCCGCGACGTTAATAACCGTAAAAAAACCGACACCAAACAACAAATACGCATGAATAAAAAAGCTTCAATCGTTTTAATCGCCTGTTCACTAGCGCTAAGTGCTTGTATCAAGCCGTATCAGCCAAATGTTCAACAAGGCAACATAATCAACAACAGTAATTTACGTGAAATACGCTATGGCATGAATAAACAAGAGGTTTTGTTTATTCTGGGTACGCCTATGGTCATTGACCCGTTTAATGAGCAACGTTGGGATTACTTCTATTCGAACCGAAATCGACGTAAGGGCGAAACGGCTCAGCGCTTAATTACCGCCATTTTCGACGGCGATAAGTTGATCGAGCTAAATGGCGATGTGGACTTATCAAATGTCCAAAATCTAGAGCCAAGTACCGAAGATAAACAACATGGTGGAACTGTCATCACAAAACCCACTCAGAAAGAAAAAGGCCTTTTTAATCGTCTCGGCTTATTTCAAAAGAAAGATAAGATCGGTAAGAAGAAGAAAAAATAATTTTATCGAGGTTGCAGAAACATAAACCGCAACCTCTGATAGCCCATTAGCTCTGCAGGATAATTCCAGATTCTAGAGCTTTATTGGCTCTAGAATTTTATTAGCTCTAGAACTTAGCTAAGAACTTCTCAATACGCTTCGCATTTGCGCCAAGATCACTAATTCCGATGCGCGACACCGAACGTAAGTCGACTGCCGTTTTACCATCTTGCTCAGCAATACGAACCACTAAGTCATCTTTAAAACCCCATAGCGTCGTCGTTTCAGTGGCTTCAATGATTCCATTGCTGACATCTGAATTGACCAGCTCTAGCCCCATTGACTCGACCACGGCTTTGGCTCGAGCGTGTGCGTCACCAACACTCAAATCTGTTACCAGCGTTTTCACTTTTGGATATGCTTGTGTTTGAACACTAGCAAGTTTAGCAATATTGTATTCAAGCGGATTGGTGTTCTCGTCACGCAACGCCGCTACCTTGTCGAACTTGGGCGGATTGACTACATCAGTTGAAATATTATGGATGCTTGGCACCGATTTTGCAGTAAACATCTGTGTTCCTAATCCAATCAGAGGTAGCAGCGCGATCATGGCGGCTGTCCGCGCAGACTTCGCCACGCCACTGTCAGCGCGCTTGATAAAACTCATCAGCATGCCTAGTAAAAACACCGCTGCCGATAGGTAAACCGTATACTTCATTATCTCAAAACTGGTGGGAAATGGAAAAGCACCTAGTCTAAAACCAACGACCGCAATTGGAAAACCCAGCAGAGCCAAGATTGACAACGGCTTTAGTAATTTAATCATTTTTGTTCTCTTTATTATTTATTGGGTATTAATGAAATCTCGAAATCTAAGCCTAACTTAACCAAAAAAGAAAAATTCTTAAGATTTTCAAGAGTGATTTAAAAACTTAGATTGGGATAAGTTTTATCGATACTAGCCGGCTAGTGAGCGAAGTTAGTAGTGAAAAAATGGAAACTACTGGCGGTTTGGTGACGTTTAATATCGATATCCCAAATATAAATACCAAGGTCTCCCGAGGTTGCCTGGAGATTCTCTATTGCGTTAAGAGACCTCAGCATAACTCAAGGACGAAATAAAAAGTGCTTGAAATGTCTCCAATTGAGGCGGAAAACGCGGCTAATAGCGAGCTATTGGCAAGTTTTTCAACGAAAAGTGGAGGCATCTCAGACATTTTTATTCGTTCGTCGAGTTATGCTGAGGTCTCACTATATATAAATAATTAATAAGGAGACCATTCATGACCATACTTATGCAGCTTGTACTGTGGTGCATTCTTTTCGTTCTTTGCTGGCCGCTAGCTCTGTTCGCTTTGCTATTGTGGCCTCTTGTTTGGCTAATCTCTTTACCATTTCGAGTGATTGGCGTAAGCCTAGAAGCCGTATTTGCCTTACTTAAGGCCTTACTCTTTTTACCGGCGCGCTTACTAGGTTGGCGACCATCGCGTGCTGCAAGCTAGTAGCGCAATAAGGTGTCGGCTGAACTTTCCTAGAAAAAAAGCCACCCAACGGTGTCTCAGATCGCTGGCCGCGTTTCTATAGAGGCAGCCTATTTTAATAAGGCAAATAGTAAAATAGGATTTAAAAATTAAATAGCCATTGGTTTGCCCGTGACCCACCGAGGCTATTGACAACAATCAACCGCCGAATAACTCTCCGAGTTTAGGTATTACCGGCATATCTTCTGGTGCTTGGGTTATCTCGCTAACGGCACCGCTAGCGCTGTACTCCAGAAGTTCGCCAAGCTGCTCGCTGCTTTTGCCGTTAGTGACCGCAGTGCCGTGCATTTTTACTGTACCAAACGGGACTTCATCCGATATCCATATAGTAGTATCACTGTCGATATGCAGCTTCTTGAAAAGCAGTTTCATATCGACGCTGCCCGTGCCGCGTATTTTATGTGTGTCTATTTGTCCTGCTTGTACAGTGACGGATTCATTGCCTTGGCTCTGAAAATCGTATTTAATTTCAGCGTTCATCATTTTCATAGCGCCATCCATAAACCCTCCAGCATTAGTCATGCGCATTGGCTTGCTGTCGCCATTTTGCATGATTGTCTCTACAGAAAACGCAACTAAGTTAGTTAACACATTCGCCGGATCACCAATGAGTGTGGACTCAGGTACCAGAGACTTCATGACTAAACGTTTGCCGTTAGCTTTACGTTTGCCCTTTTTGCTAATTTTAAAGCTGTCCATGCCCACTTCGATCCAGTAATGTGGTTTGCCATTACGGTCTTCTTTAGCAATCATTGAGGTGCGCATTAACATAGCCGTTTGTCGGCCTTTATGATCGGTATCGATCTGCTCACGAAGCTGCCAGCTTCCAACTGGCGACGATGATATAAAATCGAAACTCACATCACTGGCAAATGAGCTTGTGTTCACAGCCACTAACAAGCAGAGTGTTAAGAAGTGCTGCGTAAGATTTTTCATAGAATTCTCTTGGTTCGGGTTAATCAAGGTCAATTTCACTGCTTAAACCTTTACGACGCTTTTCTTCTTTAGCATCAAACTTCTTCAAACACCGGTCTTTTTTAACCATCGAGCATTCAAGGTAATTAGAAATTTCGGCAACTACCGCGCGAATAGCCTTGCCTGCGGGTGTCTTCTTCTCGCTGTCAAGCGAGCCGCCAAAGCCGCGACG
>JAESTB010000044.1 GCA_016763815.1 Arenicella sp. | reverse complement strand
TTTTAGTTGAAGGCTTGGGTGTCACGCGCTGTGTGACGTAGTCGCTATAGCTATAGCGACTACGTCACACAGCGCGTGACACCCAAGCCTTCAACTAAAAATTCTATTTTAGTGTATGAATGGTTGAATAAATTATTCAGTAAATCATAGCTGTATATTTTTGAAAAAGACCTGATTTATCTGCTGGCCTGCAACCCGACCCATCGACTAATGCACCACTCAGCCCTAGTGGCCGATATGTTGCGGCGCCAACCAAGCTTTAAGCACAGCTTACTGTGTCATTCAAGTCTGACACGACTAAGTTAAGCGTCGATACTTTGCCCAAGAGACGCATTAACAATACCGCCATCAATAGAAATCGTATCACCAACGACATAGTCGCCAGCTCGGCTGGCTAAATATATGGCCGTGCCGGCCATGTCTTCCGCCGCGCCAATGCGCCCAGAAGGAATGCCTACGGCCACTTCATCCGCATGATCGCGCGCGGCACGATTCATTTCTGATGGAAATGCGCCAGGTGCAATCGATGTTACATTTATATGTTCGCCAACTAATCGAGCGGCCAGTCGCTTGGTTAAATATATAAGGGCCGATTTAGAAGCATGGTAACTATAGGTGTCCCAAGGGTTTAAGCGCTGGCCATCAATAGAAGTAATATTGATTACCTTGGCCGGCTGAGCCGCACTGGCACCTGCCAATAACGATGGGTGTAAGGCTTGTAACAAAAAGAAAGGCGACTTCAGGTTTAGATCCATCACTTTATCCCAGCCAACCTCAGAGAATTCCTCAAACGGCATACCCCAAGCGGCGCCGGCATTATTAACCAAAATATCTAGCCTAGATTCAGCCTTAGCAAAGTTGGATGCTAAGTTTTTACAGCCTTCCACCGAGCTAATATCCTGTGGCAAAGAAAAACACTTGGGCCCGAGTTCAGCCGCCACGGCAGCACATACGTCGGCTTTGCGAGACGATATATACACCGTTGCGCCTTGGGCAATAAAACCCTCGGCAATCATCTTACCAATGCCGCGCGAGCCACCAGTGACTAATGCTATTTTGCCTTCGAGGGAAAAAAGTTCTGACGTGTCCATAGAAAATTTACTGTGCTTAAAAATTTAGATGAATAATACTAACTTACCTAGATACTCATTAATAGATGCCTGACCGAGGGTCACTCGCAGAGCAATTACGTATAAAGATGCACGCCAGGTTAATCTTGTTGCTAAGGTCAACAAAATAGTTTTATCGCCGACTCCTTTTCTACTTGCGTTTTCTGACGGTTAAAAGATAGCGCCAATATCGCACCTATATTTGAGCCTCACTAGCTCGGTTTTAATAAACTATAGAAGTAGCCTTAGCTTACACAGTTTAAAATCAGCTATTGGCGCGCGTATTATTCTAATTTTGACTACTAACCGTCAATCCTCTGTGCTAATTTTGTAGCAACTTAAAATAACCCATAAAAATCTATGACCGAATCGCTGATCAGTATTATCGAGCATTTTTATAAGTGGGAATCCGAAACCCCAAATAAAGAATTTTTACGTCAGCCATTCGGTGACAAATGGACCGTCACTACTTATGGTGAAGCAGGTCAAGAAGCTAGAAAAATTGCCTCTGCACTCAAAGCCAAAGGCTTAAAAGCGGGTGACCATGTTGGCATTTATTCTAAGAATTGCATGCATTGGGTGCTGGCTGATTTAGCCATCATGATGGCTGGCATGGTGTCTGTACCTTATTACGCAAGCTTGCCAAAAGATCAGCTCAAGGAAGTTATCAAGTTAGGCGATATTAAGGCGCTGTTTATTGGGCGATTGGAAAAATGGGGCGACCGAGATCAGGCACTTTCGGATCAACTTCAGGTCATTCGTTTCCCTCATTATGACGGAGACGCTGAGATCAATGTCGGCGATAGCTGGGATGGTTTACTGGCATCTAACCCAGTACTGAAAGAGAACTTTACCCCAGACCTTGATAGCAATTGGACAATAAAGTTTACTTCTGGCACTACGGGCACGCCCAAAGGTGTAATGCACACCCACAAAAACCCCGCGTTGATGTTAGAAAATGAGCGGAAATCAAATTGGATTGGCATATTCAATATGCGCGAAAAACGATTTTTTTCATTTTTACCACTTAACCATGTGGGCGAACGGATGGCGGTAGAAGTACCAGCAATAATAATGGGAGGGTCGATATCATTTGCCCAGAATTTGGCTTCATTTGCAAATAACATCAAAGACACTCAGCCCAGTATGCTTTTTGCGGTACCGCGAATCTGGACTAAGTTCTACCAAGGTGTAACCGCTCAAATACCTGAAAAAAGACTCGATTTTTATCTAAAAATCCCTATCGTGTCGAGTATTCTTAAGAAGAAACTGCGCACCGCAATGGGTCTGCGTGATATCGAAATAGCGGCTACCGGTGCCGCGATCACGCCCGCCTTTATTAAGAAATTTTTCGCTAAGTTGGATATTCACTTGATAGAAGCCTACGGTATGACCGAGACCTGCGGCTCAATCACTAACACGCCGGATATCGGCTCACCGAGTGACTCGGTTGGTCGGGCGATACCGGGTGCCGAGATACGCATTGATGAGAAAACCGGCGAAATCATGATGCTTACCCCTTATATGATGGCCGGCTACTATAATAAACCGGATAAAACTGCTGAAGTTCTAGCTGACGGTTGGCTTCACAGTGGTGATTGCGGTGAAATAGATAAACAGGGCTTTCTAAGAGTAACAGGTCGAGTAAAAGATGCTTTTAAAACCTCAAAAGGAAGCTTCGTTACCCCTAACCCATTAGAAGAAACAATCTCGGCAAACGAGTTTGTTGAACAAGTGTGTGTAGTCGGGCTGGGTATTGCTCAACCAATTGCCCTTATCAATTTGGGTGAGGCGGCCAAGGGTCGTTCAAAATCTCAAATAGCCGACTCTCTGGTTAATACGGTTAACAATTTAAACGCCACCCGGGCGAAATTCGAGCATGTATCGACACTGGTCATACATGATGAGCAGTGGACCGATCAGAACGGTTTTCTGACGCCCACTCTTAAAGTAAAAAGAACAGAATTGGATAAAACCTTTGGCAGCCAGTATTTAGGTTGGCATGAAACATCAGACAATGTAATTTGGGCCTAAGCTTCTCCACCTAAGGTGCAGCGCATTACAACCTTAGCTCAACTTGACCGATCCGAGCTATCCCTATGTGCCAGGCTTATTGCGGCGGCCTAAGAAAGCGTACCGTAAGCTTGTTGCTTAGAATCACCAGAAAGTAACAACTGAAGTGCATCAGTGCAATCATCTCTTTGGCCTGCAGCCTGAATCAAAGGCTGTAAAGGTTGCCGGTTGATCATCTCCTTGTACTCTCCTTCGTCGTTTTCTGACAACTCAACTAACAGCAATAACGTCGAGCGTAACTCCCACCACGTCTCCATCTGTTCAAGCGCTTCTGGCAGTATGCTTAGCGCTTGTTCCATCGACTGTATATCGGCCCCTTGCTTAGTCTGAATAGCAATGAGCGTCAAGAATAGCTCTTCAGGCCAAGGGCGAACATCGCCTTCATGACGACTTAGTTCCAATGTTTGATGTAGCGCCTCGAGCGCTTCATCTGGAGAATTCATAATATCATTACAACAAGCAGCGATTCTCGCCACCCTCATCATCAAATTTCTCTCACCAAGCGCCACGACAACCTCGATAGCCTCATTGATGGCTTTCTCGGCGGCTTCTCGGTCTTGCTGCCTAGCAAAGGCTTGTCCCTGCAGTAATAAATATTCAACGCACTTTGCCTTATCATCCTTATCAGCCTTAATAGCGTCCTTCGATAGCTCGATAACTCGCTTCAAGCTCGATTTTATCTCACTGCGAAGGTAAACCGGTGCATATTTGACAAGGTCAAATTCAAAAAACCATGGCATCCCAATATTGTCCAAAGCCTTTCGATATTTTTCCACATGATCATGCGACGCCGACAAATTTCCGACTCGGAAATTAGCAGATGCTCCGTGTTTGCTATAATCTAAAAACAGTTCAGTTTCTGGTTCCTGCTTTAAGTATCTAAGACCAGTAGCAACGGCCTCTAACACCTTATCATGCTGTAAAAGGGCGCTATAATATTCAGCCCATTCCACGTATGTTGCCCTACGCAGCTCCGGCCCAGGAGGGGTGGTTTCTTCCATTTTATCTAACCAGTAACGAAACTGTGGCAGCTTTGCGGTGTAATAGCATAGGGCAAACATATTTCGACGCAATACTTGCATCGTAGCAAAGAACTCTCGCTGCCATAGTTTATTGTTGGCATTTTGTTCTGTAATAGGCTTTTCAAGCAGCTCATGGAAATGCTGATGAACGGTATTAAAAACGCTTTCACCGACCTGATATGCTAACTCTAACTGACGCGTTCTCATCAGCAGATAGGCTTTAATATTAATTCCCCAATTATGATAATACACTTGCTCAGTTATCGTTAATTGCGGCGAGCTTGCTTCAGAAAGTGCTTTTTCAGCCCATTCTAAACCAACCTCAGCTTGTTTCATCCGACGGCCATAAGTAACTGCAATTCGATAGCACAAAGCGCTACGCATGCTCGGTTCAACTTCGTATTGATATGCTTGGGTAAAATGGTAAAGGAGAAACTCATGTAAGCGCTTATCTGTAGCAGAAAACTGACGATTGTGTGCTGCCAGCGCCATCAATCCATGGACCTTGGCTTTCTGCGTTGAACCCAAGACAGGTTTACCTGCAATTAATTTTAGCCCTAGCTCCAGTGTGTTTTGAAATCCGAGCCCTTGATAGGACAACTCCATCGCTTGGATTAGCTGAGATACCTGTGCGCTGTCTAGAGATTTTGAGTTTTCTAACGCCCGATATGCAATGCACTCAGAAAAGGGCTGTAAACTGTCGGCTCGCGACGGTCTATAGAGGTGAACTAGCTCATTTGAGCCCTCGGGCAGATTTTCAACCACATCTGCCACCTGCAAAAGACCACCTGCGAATCTTGGATTAGCCGAACTCAAATTCCAATTTATTCCGTTTTCATCGTGCCGGGGTGGTTCCACATCACTCTCGACGCCAATCACAATCGTAAAGTCGCTTTTACAATCAGGGTATAAGCGATTGATGGTTTTGAGAATGGTCTTGACAGGGCCAACCATATCGCCTGAATACGGCACAATCAGCGGCTGTCCCTCAACGCCTGGCAGCGTCAGGACTCGATATAATATCTTCGCCCAGGCTTCAAAAAGAGGCCGGTGTATATACCAGTTATGGCTTAAATGGGATGAGTAACGTGCGCTGTAATAGAGTCTTTGTGACTTCTGATCACTACTCAACTGGGAAATTCGGTCTTCATATGCAAAACTTGCGGCGGCTAAATCATCCGATAATATTTCCTCGACCGACTGCGAACCCGTTTTTTGCGCTACTTGGTCAAGCAGATCGCACAATGGCTCCCAGCTAGACGTCGCATGTTTAGCCTTAATTAACCATAGACAATTGCTACTGGTATTAAGGCGTTTATAAAAATAGTTATTCAGCCGTTGCCTGCGCCCTCGAATGACTCGAATCACGATTATTTCTTCCTTGTTATTTAGGTCAGATTTTTTCTTTGATGACGCTTTTAGCAGCTAACCCTTGTTGCCAAAGTAAAAGTGTTGTCAAAGTAAAAGCTATACGGGTTTTCATTAATTACGACGAATGATTAATTAAGCGCTGAATTCCCGTACAGCTGGTCAATCTAATTAAAGACCAAATATAACGTAAATCCAATTACATTCCATCGGTGCTGCTACTTTTTTTGGGGCTATTTTGTTTACTGAGCCTGTGTTCAATTTACTAATATTCATATTAAAAACTCCATTGGTTAGGTTAACATCTTTGTTAACGTGGTTCGGCAATTCAAGCTATAAACAACATCGAATCAATTCTAAATAGCTATCCGACAGCGATACATACCTTTCTATCGCAAATTGCCTTTTCTCCTTCCAAACTTTTATATATTGCGGCATTGTTATCGTCAATGATTGGGTTTCAGTGACCACTTCCAACCGTTTTTATTTGGATAAGGTCCATTTAAGGTACCCCCAGGTGTACAACCTGTCAAGGTTCTGAACGCCCTGTATTTATCGCTTATTCCTATAAAAAATCTACTTCATATAATAATAAGTCATGTAAACATTAGAGCGCACGCCCACAATTACTGTCGACTCAATAGCTCTAAACTCAGTGATTTTTTACTGGTTCTTTTAGACATAGGCCACCGCCAGCCATGGAAAATGGATACATGCCTAGTTATTAATTGATATATGTCCAACACTTGGTTACTATGCTTGCGAGGTCGCAGCTCCGATCACGCCACTTAAATCGACACGCCCGTTAACAAACGGGCATGAAGTTCAAAGGTGAAAACCGGCATGATCAGCGCGCGAAATGAGACGAGGAAATTTGCCGAAGCTACGCGAAAATAGCGTGCTCGTTGGATTTAGTCTGCCCTACACAGCGACCCTACTCCAGTTCGATCACACCCCATTTTTCTTATTTTCGATGTAGTCAGGCATTAGCTTTACGAGGTCATTCAGCCGTCCGCATTGTGATGGTGGCGATGTGATTCATAGAGTTCCGGCGGATTAAACTGGTGCCTATAAAAAGCAACGCTTTGAATGATTACCCAATGTGTAATTCAGTAAACGACATTGAATTACCACCCTCACTTTGGAGACATTCAGAAATGAACATAATAAAAATAATTGGCGTGTTACTCGCTACCCTGCTGCTAGGCAATTACGCCAAAGCTCAGGTCGCTGACTTTGATTACAGAAATGGACGAGATGATTGTAACTGGTACTTCTGCCGCTACCGAAAGAAGAATAAACCCTATCCCAACACTCGTATTAAAAAGCTTAAAATCTGGAAAGCTAGGATCTAACAACATCATAGATGCCGTAGCTAAACAACCCGGTATAGATCAAATCTCTACGGGAACGGCAATTTCTAAACCTATAAT
>JAESTB010000552.1 GCA_016763815.1 Arenicella sp. | reverse complement strand
TTTCGATATTTTCGCGACTTACTTTTCGCGTCTCCATATCCTTCAAAACCCCTTGTTCCGCCTCGGTTAAAACTTGCATCGGCCACTCTAACAACTCGTGAAGATTTGCCAACATACGCAGGCTCAAATCCCAAAGTATTTGGTCCTTGCTTTGATCGATCATCACTGCAGGCATACTCAAGGCAGGGTCTTTCGGGTGCCTATAATCAAAGGCATTGTCTCGGTCATCTAACACACTGATAGGCAGCCAAACCATATCGGCTACTTCATAGTTAGGCTGCAAAGTGAGTTCTCGTTGCGGCTTAAAAACAAAACAAGCAACGTGTACGCTGAACACGCCGTTAATCTTTAAGCCATAGAGATCATCGAGTTGACCGATAAAATCATCACCGGTCAACTCGGCGCCAACCTCTTCGAACGCTTCGCGCACGGCGGTAGCCTTTGAATCAGCATCTTGACGCTCAATTTTGCCGCCAGGAAACGACATTTGTCCCGACCACGGGTCGTCCTCATGCTTGGCTCTTTGCATCATCAATAGCTCAGTACCATGCTCGCCATCACGTAATATAATCGAAACGGCGGCCTTGATAACGCTCTCTTGCGGGCGCACACGAGGTCGATAGTCGCGTATACGCTGAATTTCTGACGCGCCAATTAACATAAAATCGTTTTTTTATAGTGTGTCATCGATACAATTATGCCCGAAGGCATCAAAGTGTTCTAGAATACAAACCTAGCAACTGATTAATAATTTTTCATGAGTTTATTCACCGATTCGATCGCGGCCGCGACCAACAGCATTCAAAAACAATACGCCGATAACATCGATTACGCAATTATCTTGGGCAGCGGATTATCAGAATTGTCGCTGGATGGTTTTCAACAACTCGCACGCATCGACTATAGCGATATAGATGGACTACCCGCGCTAACCGCACCCAGCCATAAAGGTGAAATTAGTATTGTCAGCAATGGCTTAAAAACCATCGCATTGTGTGCTGGCCGTCATCACCTCTATGAAGGCTATAGCGCACAACAAGTAACAACATTGGTGTATACCTTAGCTCAATTGGGCGTCAGCGAACTCATTATTACCAATGCAGCTGGAGCATTAAACCCAGATTTCCGACCTGGCGATGTAATGTTAATAGAGGACCATATTAATTTCACTGGTCACAACCCCGTACGTGGCCAAGACCAAAGCTTCGGAATATTATTCCCAGACATGTCAGAGGCGTATAACCTTAAACGAATAGAGCAAGCCTCAGCCGCGGCCGAAAAACATCAAGTTCGCTTGCATCGAGGGGTCTATATTGGCGTACTGGGGCCATCGCTAGAAACATCAGCCGAGCGGCGCATGATGCGCCGCTTCGGAGCGGACGCAGTAGGAATGTCAACCGTACTTGAAAGCATCGCCGCCAATCATTGCGGCATGCGGGTGCTCGGTTTGTCAGCGATTACAAATCTAGCGCTAGGAGATAAAGATCAGCAACCAGATACAATCGAAGAAGTACTCGAAAATGCCGCTATGGCTGGGCAAGGAATGAAAAAGATTCTAAATGAGATTCTCAGCTAAGCTGAATAACGTGGCTTGTTCAGCAAATAGAAGCCGAACAAGTTTATAGCTCTACACGATAATCATGATGATTTATCAGCTCAGTGAATACTGATAAGCACACTTACCAGCTGAGGTCAGTACCTAACAAGAACGCTGAACTTGAACCAAGCTCCTCTATGATCGGGTCTTCTAGATCCAAACTAAAGACACGATAACCAATCTTAAATGACCATGATGGTAACAGCTGATACAGAAGACCAGCCTCGATCTCATAACCTGTAGCTTCACCATCTTGAAGTTCGTCTTCTAGCTCAGGGAAATACGAGGTTAATCCATAAACTTGGAAGCCACTAACAACATTATAACGCCCACTTAGTGATACCTTTGGGCCACTAGCATCAAGCTGAGAGTCGATACTCATCTCTTGCCAACCTAAACCTAATTCTAAGTTTGATTTGTCTTGGCTACCAAACAAACGGTGCTTAATATCAAAATTAAAATAGCTACTGTCTTTAGGCAGACCAAAAACATCATTATTGTCGTTCTGCAGGAGCTTTGCACTAACGCCCCAGTTATTAGTCCAAATTTCGCTTTTTCCGAGAAACGAGCTGTACTCGCCATCGCCAAACACCGATACATTTACGTCATCGGATAACCACATTAGATTAGGCTTAGGCGTAAATGGGTCGTCTCCAGCTTGCCCATGAGCCGCATTGATATTGACCAATGCAAGCGCGACAAAGAGAGCTATAAAAAAATAGCAAGAGTGCACAAATAGAGGGCGAGCGGAAGTGTGCACACCGTCATTGTGCTTTGAGTTGCACTCTGCGTGTACCTCTACCTTGTACAAATTATCGGTTTTAGAAACGCGATTTTGCTCTTCTAATTTCATGATCTTCATATGACCAGTTTAGTTTTAATTATTCTCTCTGAAAACAAGTGCCACATATCATGTGTCTCTATCACTTGCTCTGCTAACTTATTGTTTACGTTTTAGTAAAACGCCAACAGTAAAATCAGTTATTCTTTTTTATTATTAATAAGTATAGCTTTAAAGTATGTCAATTTTGTGGCAAATTTAGTGCAAAACTATAAATTTAATGTTTGAAATCGACTATAAAGAGCATTTTTTACCATGAACTCATCACTTGAACGCGTGCGGATCGACAAATGGTTGTGGGCAGCCCGCTTCTACAAAACCAGGCAAGCGTCCATCAAGGCATTAAAGAATAGCCAAATCACCTTACGCAAACAAAGCCTAAAGCCGGCAACTAATGTCAAAGTTGGCGACTTACTGTCTATTAAACGAGGTTTACATAAGCTCGAGGTCGAGGTTTTGGCATTGAGTGAACATCGTGGCTCAGCGACAATCGCACAAACACTTTATCGAGAAACGCCAGCGAGTATCGCCGACAATAAGGCGCTTAAGGATCAGCTAGCGGCACAACCTAAAGTTGATATTGACCGGCGCAAACCAGACAAACGCGGGGTGCGATCACATCGCGCGGTTAAACGCGGCGAATAGCTAGCCTACAACAATTCTAGCGCTCGACCATCTCCGACATGGCGGCATCAATCTCATTTCTCAATTGCGGGTAACTGGTAGCCACCGGAAATTGAGGAAACTCTTCAATCACTTTCTGTGGAGGGCAAAACAAGATCCCCTGCTCAGCTTGGCCCAGCATCGTGGTGTCGTTATACGAATCACCCGCGGCGACCACATTGAAATTTAATTCTTGCAAGCGCTTTACTGTCTCGCGCTTGTGATCGGGCATACGAAGTTTGTAATTGTTGATACGCCCTTGATCGTCAATAATCAATTGATGACAAAAAATGGTCGGCCAATCGAGCTGGCGCATCATCGGCTCAGCAAATTCTTGAAACGTGTCAGACAGAATAATCAACTGATAATCGGCTCGCAATTGGTCGCTAAACTCTTTAGCTCCCTGTAATGGCGATAGAGTATCAATTACCGTTTGAATATCGTCAATTCTAAAGTCGTGCTTTTTACAGAGATCCAAACGAAAGCGCATTAGCTGATCGTAATCGGGAATATCGCGGGTGGTCGCCTTAAGCTCGTCAACACCCACTTTTTCAGCGAAGTTGATCCAAATTTCAGGAATTAAAACGCCTTCTAGATCTAAACAAACAATATTCATTTTGAGACACAAATTTAGTTAAGTTTGGGCACGATAAAGGCTAAAGCCTTTTGTTTCAAGCGCTTTTAACTACAGGCCTAACGTGACAGAATCCGCGCATGAAAGACATTCCACTCAGCCTCTACATCCACGTGCCGTGGTGCGAGAAGAAATGCCCTTATTGCGATTTCAATTCGCACATGGCAAAAGCCGAGGTCGATGAGCTTGGCTATATACACGAGCTATTAAAAGATCTAGACAATGATATCGAAAAATATGGCGAGATTATCACAGGCCGAGCAATTCAAACTGTTTTCATCGGCGGTGGCACACCCTCATTGTTCAGTGCCGCGAGCTATCAACTATTATTTGATGGCTTAAGAACCAGATTAAACTTTAGTAGCGCAGTAGAAGTTACCCTCGAAGCCAACCCTGGCAGCAGCGAAGCCGAAAAATTCAGCGGCTTTCGAGAAGCAGGCATCAACCGGCTATCAATCGGCGTGCAAAGCTTCAACCAAAACCATTTATCGGCTCTAGGCCGAGTGCACAACTCACAAGAAGCGTTAAACGCCGCCCACTATGCGCGCCAGGCGGGCTTTGACAACATCAACTTAGATTTGATGTTCGGCTTACCGCAGCAAAGTTTGCAACAAAGCTTAGCCGATGTTCAGCAAGCATTAGACTTGTCACCAACACACCTGTCCTGCTACCAGCTGACGATTGAACCAAACACCCTGTTTCACCATAATCCACCAATCACTCCAGACGATGAATTGCTATGGGATATGCAAGAGCAGTTACAAGCTGAGCTCGCTAGCAAAGGCTATTCGCAATATGAGGTCTCGGCCTACTCGAAAGCGAACAGACGATGCCAGCACAATCTAAATTATTGGCAATTCGGTGACTATCTCGGCATTGGCGCGGGTGCGCATGGCAAGCTAACTCTCGAAAACGACGAGGTATCGCGTGCTTGGAAAATCAAACATCCGAACACCTACATCGCCAGAGAAGACAAAGTAGGCGCACGCGAAACAGTCACAACTCAGCAACTGCCGTTTGAATTTATGATGAACGCCTTGCGCTTGAACAACGGCTTTGAAATAGACACCTTCACCTCACGCTGCAAGCTAAACCAGCAGACGATTCAACCCTTACTCGATAAGCACCAATCCGAAGGCCTTATCGAGGTTGGCCCAAACCGAATTCGCCCAACCCACTTCGGCCACAACATGTTGAACAGCATGCTGGAAGACTATTTGTCTCTAGGCGAGTAAGCCACG
>JAESTB010000551.1 GCA_016763815.1 Arenicella sp. | reverse complement strand
ATCAAGCAGGTTGACGTTACTACTGGTGGCGCATCAGCGGTATACGGTTCAGACGCTCTTGCCGGTGTTGTGAACTTCTAACTTATCGACGATTTTGAAGGCGTTGAAATCAGCGCTTTGTATGACACTACTACTGAAGGCGACGCCGAGAAAATCAACTTCGACATAACCATGGGTGGTAACTTTGATGAAGGTCGTGGTAACGCGGTTGTCTACGCAAGTTATTCTGAGCGTGAAGCTTTGTTTCAAGGCGAACGTGATTTCTCATCATTTGCATTGACCGAAAATGCAGACAACACTGCATTAATTCCTGGTGGTTCATCGGGCATCCCTGGTACTCGTGTTTTCGGCGGCCCAACGCTACCAAACGGCCAGACATTAGTCCGCTTTAACCAAGATGGTTCAGGTGCGGTTTTCGCTGACCCTGAAGATCGTTTTAACTATGCACCAGACAACTTCTTGCAATTGCCGCAAGAGCGCTTTTTGGTTAATGCCATGGCGCATTACGACCTGACTGAAAACACCAGAGCTTATACGGAACTAACGTTTACACGTAACCAAGTGGATTCAGAGCTTGCTCCGACGCCATTGTTCACCACATTAGTTGTGAACCCGAATAGTGCTTTCTTTGGTGCTGACGTACAAACAGCTCTAAATACGCTTACACCTGACGCTAACGGCAATGTGACAATACCGTACATCGGTCGTCGTATGGTTGAAGTAGGTTCACGTCAATCACTTGATACTCGTGATGGCTTGCGCATCTTAGTTGGCCTAGAAGGTGAGATTAATGATGACTGGAGCTACGATGCTTATTACAGCAAATCAATTTTAGATCGTATTCAACTGCAAAACGGTAACGTTTCACGCTCGAATGCTGCACAAGCCGCATTGGTAAATGACGCTGCTACAGCATGTCAAGACCCATCAAATGGTTGTGTACCATTAAACTTATTTGGTGCCGGTAACATTTCTCAAGCTGCCGCAGATTTCGTTAGTATTGGTGCAATCAATATAACCAGTATTGAACAGCAAGTTGCGCAGGGTTCTATCTCTGGATCGCTATCTAACTTTACCGGTGCTGACGCGCCAATCGGTCTAGTTATAGGTCTTGAGTATCGTGAAGATGACTCACGTTTCCAACCTGATACTGCATTGTCGTCAGGTGACGTTTCTGGCTTTAATGCTGGTAACCCAACCGTTGGTGGCTTTAACGTAACTGAGTTGTTCAGTGAAATTTCAGTACCACTTACTAATCAAATCGAGGCTTGGGGTGCATATCGTTATGCAGATTACTCAAACATCGGTGGTGTAAGCTCATTCGCAACGGCATTGTCGTTTGCTCCGACTGATACCATGCGCTTCCGTGCAGGCTTTCAATCTGCGGTACGTGCACCCAACGTTTCTGAGTTATTCAGTGGCGGCGGTAACGGCTTCCCTGGCGCAACTGACCCATGTTCTGTCGATGGCTTCCAGCCTGGCGTTACTGATGCGGCATTATGTGCGGCAACCGGTCTTAGCCCAGCACAAGTTGGTGTGTTCACACAAGGCAATACGCAGATTCAAGGCCAATTTGGTGGTAACGTAAATCTAGAAGAAGAAGAGTCTGATACATTTACTTTGGGTGCGGTTTTCCAACCTACTGAAAACCTAGATATCACAGTAGATTATTTCGATATCGAAATCACCAATGCGATTAGTGTTCTAGGCGGCAGTGTGCCAAATGTTTTGGATATTTGTTACAACCAAGTTAAAGACATTACTTCACCTTTCTGTGCGGCGATCACTCGACGTCCAGACGGCAATATCGGCAATGTTAATGTACTTAACGAGAATATTGCTGCAATCGAAACTTCAGGTATCGATTTCAATATTGCTTGGTCTAAGGATCTTGATTTTGGTATTGGTGGTGAAGGTTCAACTATCGATATCAGCACTAAAGCAACGTACTTACTTGACTTCGACGTAACGCCTGTTTCTGATTTGCCAGGTACTAACGAGTGTGCCGGATCTTTCGGTAGTACTTGTGGATCACCATTGAATGAGTTAATTGTTAACACTCGTGTTACATGGAACTCAGGTAAATGGGGCGTTTCAGCGTTAGTTCGTTACTTAAGTTCGGTTGACGATGATACCATTTCTACACAAGATGCTGATCGTTCAGGTATCTTAGTAGATGAGCTCAGCTCTGAGATTTACTTAGATCTGGCCGCTACTTATGCGTTCAGCGACGACTTCTCTATGAACTTCGGTATCAATAATATCTTAGATACTGAGCCAACTCAGGTCGGCGACCAGCAAGAGCAAGGTAATACGTTCCCATCAACGTATGACCTTCTTGGCCCTCGTGCCTTCTTGAGCGTTAACTACCGTTTCCGTTAGGATTCGGGTCAGTTAAAAGCAATATAGAGTGGTAACTAGAACGGCGAGCTTAGGCTCGCCGTTTTTTTTATCGTTATTAGTGTGTTTTTAGAGATATTTGCACGAACTGGAACTGAGATGAAAATCGGATAAAAACAGCCTAGGTGCCCATGAGGCATTGCAACAAAAAGTAGCCGTTTTTAATCACGTACTGATTGGTGCAAAGATCTCTTTTAGCGTTAATAGACTTTGCCTAAACCTTAATTCAGCCTATAAATGATTGAGTCAATAACTAATTTCCGTTTGATTTTGACACTGGGCTATCCGTCAAACAAACTTAGCCGTTACGATTAATAATATGGACACTGATGAGCTGCAAAGCCAATTGAAGGCGGCCTATAAAGAGCTGAGCGATAGGCAGCCGAGGGCTGCGTTGGATCGGCTTAAGGCAATTCAACAATGCACGCCGAAGCATAGCGATGTAGAGCACTTGATGGCCTTGAGTTATAGGTCCTTAGGTGATTTAGCGCTATCACAAAAACATTTCTTAAACTGCTTGCGGGTTAATCAAAAACAACCTGAGGTTCATAACAATCTGGCTAATTTACTGAAATCTCAAGGCCATTTTTCCGAGGCAGAGAAGCACTATTTACAGTCACTTTCACAGCACCCAAACTACCTTCAGGCACAGCGTAATTTAGCAATTTGCTATCAAGCACAGGCGAATTACCCTGCGGCAATTGCCGCTTATCGCAAGGCGACAAAACTATCACCGGATGATGTTTCAGCAATCAATGGTACGGCTGACTGCCTGCGTCTAATGGGTAATCTAATTGAAGCCCATCAAGCTTATCAACAGGCAATAATAATAGACCCGAGGTATCGCAATAGCTGGCATAACTTGGGTTTGAATTATCATCTCCAAGGGCAATTACCCGAGGCAATCAATTGCTACCGAAAAGCCAATGAGATAGATCCAAATTCGCCGGAGGTGATTGAAAGTTTGGCGCTCTGTTTGTACGAGACCGGTGATGTAACAACCTCAATCGAGCTTTTTACGGCGGCCTTGAATGCAGACCCGAGCAATGCGCAATTGCATGAGCGTTTCAACAGTATGCTCTGGGAGACCGAATTTTCGGATCGGTTCGGAGACAGTTATGTCACGGCGATCAAGCGCCTTGCTGACAGCCGTGAGGTGGCGCTGAGCTATGCATGGATGCTGTATCGAGCGGGAAGGGCTCAGCGAGCTAAGAGCATTATTGATACCAACCAGCTGCACACCAGTGAGCACGCAGACGTGTTATCTCTGCGCGGGCAAATAGACGCCGAGTTAGGCAATTTTGACTCGGCCTATTCGTTGCTTGCCATGAGTTTGGGGCAACAATTTTCTAAAGGCGTGGCTCAGCAGATGGTCAAGATTGACATCGTTTTAGCACGCTATAGTCAGGCTCAAAACCTGTTGGCGACCATGTTCTCAGACTCGCCGGACTGTCAATTAACCTGGGCGTTACAAAGTTTAGTCTGGCGGCTTAGCGATGACTCTCGTTATCAATGGTTGTGTGACTATCAGCAATTTATACAGGTCTATCAGCTTGAGGTGCCATTGGCTTATAAATCGCTGGATGACTTTCTCGCCGCGATACGAGATGAGCTCAACCCCATGCATCGTAGTGAGCGCGAGCCATTGCAACAGACCTTGGTCAATGGTACTCAAACGGCGGCGCGCTTGCTGCACACGCCCAGCCCGGCATTGCAGTCGCTGAAGGGCTGTCTTACGTCAATTGTGACACGCTATATCGAGGGCTTACCGGATGATGTGAACCATCCCCTATTAGGTCGGAAAAGTCTGCAGTTTGAGTTTTCTGGCTCATGGTCAGTTAAGCTAAGCGCCAACGGTTTTCATGTCAATCATGTGCACCCAGAGGGTTGGATAAGTTCTTCGTGCTACATCAGTATTCCCTCAAGTATGGGGCTCCCTGATGATCTAAATCGAGCATGTCAAGGACATATAAAATTTGGCGAAAGCCCGTTACAATTGGCAGATCGAGAGCGAATTGAATTGAGCCTTCAGCCTAAGCCTGGCATGGTGGTATTATTTCCTTCCTATTTTTGGCACGGCACCTATCCGTTCGATGGTGGGCAAGAAGATTATCGTTTGACTGCCCCGTTTGATGTCGTGCCGCGATAGCGTGGGGCTATTCATAAGCATAGGCGTATATATGAGTAAAGACGTATTTATTGGCAACGGCGTGAGCCTTTTTAGAACACTATTGAGAGAGATATGAATCAACCGCAAAATACCAATGCATGGTCACTTTATTGGTCGGAGGATCGGCTTTATAGCTGCGTAGCACAATCCTCAGATGAAGATCAGAAAGCGTTGAACAAGCTCTGGCAAGATTTTTCGCAAGAGCTTGAGCCGAATAGTCGTGTATTAGATCTAGCAACCGGCAATGGGGCGGTCGCTGACGCACTATTATCGGTTAACAATACTTTGCAAGTTGATGCCGTCGATAAGGCAAGTATTGACCCAAAAAAAATCGTAACGGAGCATGGTAATCTGCTCAATGTTAACTTTCATTCCGATACCGATATTTTCGATTTATCATTCAAGCCCACGACCTTTAATGCAATTACCAGCCAATTTGGTATTGAATATGCAGGCCTAACGGAGGCGAGCGCTCGGGTAATGCCCTATTTAAAAGTCGCTGGTCGGTTTCAGTTCGTGGTGCACCATGTGCAGAGCGGCATTATTTTATCGTCACGCAATAAAATCATTGAGTTTGAGCAATTAACGCAACAATCCGGAATTCTCGAGACATTAATTAAAGTGCTAGGTGGTAAGTCTGAATTTGCACAGCTAGAAACCTTGGGGCAGGATTATCTTAAGCAAGACCTAATACGAAGCGAGCAGATATCCGGTCAGGTGTTCGTCGGCATTGAGCGTATTATCAATGGCTTTGCTAGCAACCCGAAAGAATCAATCGAGCTCGCAGTTGCCATGGATTTGCGTGTTCGCTCAGAGTTAACACGCTTAGTTCAATTAACTGCCGCAGGTCAAACCTCCGACTCAATGACAACCTGGTTAGAAACGGTGTCGGCTATGGGAATAGACGCGATGTTTAGCCCATTATATCTTGACCCAATCAAGCAGGATTACCTGCTCGGATGGTTGGCGACCGGTGTGCGCTGTAAGTGAGTGTCAGGTCTTTATTAAAGAGCGCTCAGCAAGCCGAAAGAAGCGGACGCTATGCAGAGGCAGAGCAGTTGTATTTGCAACTGCTAAACCAACGTTTTCAACCCGAGGGAGTGCTTAATGCCTTGGTTAACGTGTCTATCAAGTCGAATTCGCTCACCCGCGCTGGTGAATATCTATCGCAGTTAAGTGTAAGGTTTCCTCACAAGATTAGTTATTGTGAGGCCTTGGCAAGTCTGTACGCAAGAGCGCAGAACTGGAGCGCGGCCGCTGATTGTTATGACGCATTTATCACTCAAAACCCCGGCCACGCCGACGCGCATTATAACTATGCGTACAATTTGAAACAGGCTGGTAACTACCAACAGGCTATCGATAGTTATCAAGCGGCCTTGGATAATCAGGTTCGTCAGCCTGAAGAAGTTCTGACCAATATGGCGGTGATTTATTCGGAGCACCTGCGACTCGAAGCCAAAGCAATTGAGCGCCTAGAGCAAGCCCTTGGTGAAGCGCCTAGCTACATTCCAGCTATGTTTAATTTAGCTACGCTCTATGAAGAAGAAGGCGACAAAGGCCGAGCAGCCGAATATTACCAAGCGATACTTAAGCTCGACCCCAGCGATCACGGTACTCTAGCACGCGTGGCCGAGGCACAAAGAGTGAGTGACTTAGACGCGCCGATAATTGCACAGCTGCAAGCAGTATTGAAAGCCCCGTCTATTGATAACATGACGCGAATCAGTATGAATTTTGCCTTAGGTAAGGTCTTAGATGACTGCGGCGAGCACCATCAAGCATTCAAATATTACGCTGATGGCAATCGATTAGATCGCGCCACTACGGCAAAATACAGTCGAACTGATCAAGAGCAATTAGTACAAGACAATATTAGTTTTTTCACAGCGCAATGGTTCGCTCGCCTAGAGCCAGTCTCAGACGCAAAGCCGATTTTCATTTGCGGTATGTTCCGATCTGGTTCTACCCTGGTCGAGCAAATTCTTGCCTCACACTCTAGCGTTACCGCTGGTGGCGAAAGAGATTATTTTGTTAGGCTCGACAGCGAAATCATCTCGCCATACCCAGCGGCAATTGATGGCTTCGCCCCTTCGAGTTTGCAAGCCATTGCCAAGCAATACCTAGAGGAACTAGCAAAGGCTTTTCCCGGCGCAATTTGTGTGACCGATAAAAGGCCGGATAACTTTCTTTATCTAGGCCTAATCAAAGCACTCTTTCCTAATGCTAGAATTATTCATAGTAAGCGTCAGGTGTTGGATAACTGTCTTTCTGTTTACTTTTTAAGGGCGGGAACGTCGGTCAGTTACGCAACTGATCTTGGCGATATAGCTCACTACTACAAACAGTATGAACGTTTAATGGCTCATTGGGAGTCGTTGTTTACCGATGATATATATCAACTTTCTTACGATGAGTTAGTGGTTGATCCGGAGTCTCAAATCCGTGTGTTGTTAGGCTTTCTTGAATTGCCGTGGGAGCCAGCTTGCCTTGAGTTTCATGCCATAGAAAACCGCGTGAAGACGGCCAGTATTTGGCAGGTGCGACAACCGTTTTATCAAAAAAGTTCGGGTCGCTGGAAGAACTACGAAGGCGATATTACAGTTCTGTTAGATGCTTTTGGGGATTGATCAAGAACTGTAAGGCCAGGAGCTCATTGGCTTAGTTTTACCTGCCTAGTAGGTTATAATTAGGCATAAAAATTTGGTACGTTAGTCTGATTAGACTAATGTTTAAGACCAACAAATAAATCGAATTCCAGTCGGCTAATCTTGCATTGCGGGCTAAAATTGAATAGGAACTCCTTGTGGAACAGAATATAAATCAACTTATTGCCGATGCTGAAGCCGCCGCTAAAGCTGGTGAAATAGAACAAGCTGAAAAAAAATACTTATCGGTTCTTGAGGTAGATCCCGACTCGGCTTCGGCGCACTATGGCTTGGGCACCATTGCAATGCAATGCAACCAAGCAGAGCACGCACTAAAATGTTTACGTCGCGCGCAAACATTGGAGCCCGAGGCGTTTGATATAGCCTACAATTTGGCGCATTGCTATCACCAACTTGGCGATCCTAGGCAGGCCATATTGCAGCTGCAGCACGCCACTAAGTTCTGTAAGGCTGACCCGGTCTTCTGCCCGCTTATCGCCGATTTTTTTCTGCGTTTAGGCGAGCCGTCGGCGGCAATACAGTTGCTCGCACGATTGCAGGTTTTACCACCATCAGAGCAAATTATATTAGCACGCGCGCAGGCTGCAAAATCAAATTGGCGTGAGGCGGTTAATATTTTGAAGCGCCTCAATAGTGTGTTGCCGAACGATGCAAAGATAGCCAACGATCTAGCGGTAGCGGCGGGTAAGTTGCGCGACTATGATACTTCTATTGCGTCCTTTGAGCGCTACCTGACGTTGGTAACACCTACGGCGCAAGACTATTTACGGTTTGCCGACCTATTGTTAATAGCGCAGCGTGCAGATAGGTGTGAGAAGGCCCTAAAGCTTGCCATAGAGCTTGGTGAAGATGGTTCGGAAGTGTTCGTAATACAGGCGAAAGTAGCGCGATTAAACGCCGATTATAGCGCGGCTAACTTAGCCTTGGATAAGGCCCTTGAGAGAACGCCAAATGATGGTCAAGCTTGGACAATACGAGCTGAACTCGCCGAAGATAAACAGCTCGCTGGGTTGATCGAATTATTGAGCGCTGAGTTAGATCAAGCTACCGAGTTAGGTCTGCAGAATAGGGCTTTGTTGAATTATGCTTTAGCTGATATGCAAGATCGTGCTGAAGATTACAAGGATGCAGCTGGTTCGTTACTCGCCGCAAATGAAGCTCAATATCAATCCTTGCAAGATGCCAATAGCACCTATCAGCCGGAACACACTGAGCAGATGGTTGATCGTCTAATTGAAAGTTTTAATCGAGATATGTTCGACAGTGCCGATGTTCAAATCCAGCAGACATCGAGCCTTATACGGCCAATCTTCATTGTCGGTATGCCGCGCAGCGGCACGACCCTAGTGGAGCGGATTATCGGTCAAAACCCTCAAGTGTTTAATGCTGGCGAGCAAGAAGCAATGGAGTTTGCCGTTGCTGATTTTAATCAACAGATGCTTGCCGGGAAATTGCCTGCACCACACTTAATAAGCCCGCATCAATGGTCGGAATTGCGAGCTTTGTATTTGGAAAAATTACCCGAAATTTCCAAGCCAATTTTCACCGACAAATTACCTCATAATTTCCGCCATGTGGGGATAATTCATAAGTTGTTTCCCGAAGCTCGTGTGGTGCAGTTGCACCGGGACCCACAAGATGTCTGCTTGTCTATCTACTCTCGCGGGTTTGCAGCCGGTCATAACTATGCGAACCGTTGGCCAGATCTAGCGCATTTTCACTCTGAGTGCGAGCGGTTAATGGCGCATTGGTCGAGTATGAATTCCCCTCGAATTATGGACTTAAAGTACGAGAATTTAGTTGAGAACACTGACTATTACGCTAAACAACTGGTCGAGTTTTGCGGCTTTGAGTGGAATGAATCGTATTTGAATTTCCATCAATCAACGAGTAACAGCTTTACCTTTAGTGAGATGCAGGTTCGCCAGCCGATAGACAACCAACGTGTCGGACGCTGGCAGAAATACGCTCAGCATGTTTCCGAATTAAGTGAACTCTGAGTAGGTTTTAAACGAGTGATAGCGGTCGCTGATATTGTAAAAGATCCCAACTGGTATTTGCATGGGATTAATCTGGATGAAGCAAGCTTGTTGTTTGTCAAAACTGACCAGCGCGCGCTGTCGGCTTGTAGCTTTCTCGACCATCGTTTCGATATTCAGGGTCTACCCAGTGTATCGATTCCCTTGGCGAACTTACTGGGGCTGTCGGAATCGATTGATTCGGCGGTGCCGACGTTCGTTTTTCACAGCGCTTTTTGTTGCTCGACGTTAATTGCCAGATGCCTTGATCTAGAGTCGGAAAATTTGTCTCTTAAAGAGCCCGCCGTATTAATGGCTCTGGCTAATTATCAGCGAATTGGTCATCCAGTATTGGCGAATCCGGCACAAGCTCAGGCGATTTATACGCTAGTCACTAAGCTTTTGTTTCGCAAATTTGGCATTGCTCAGACAGTGCTGGTTAAGCCGACCAATACCGTCAACAACATCATTTTACCTCTGATGGCGACACACCCGCAGAGTAAGGCTTTATTGTTGCATTCTGATTTAGAGAGTTTTTTAATCTCAATACTCAAGAAGGGTGAGCAAGGCCGAGGCTTTGCCCGTCAGCTATTCACAATACTATTAATGGACTCACCAGAGGCTAGGCAATTAGATTCGACACGCTTATTGCGCATGACCGACTCGCAAATAGCCGCGATTACTTGGCATTTACAATTAGAGAAATTTTTTGACGTATTTAAAAAACACGACTCATCCCAAGTTCGGTCGTTGCATTGCGATCGCTTGTTGGAGAACCCGAGGAGTTCTATTGCATCGCTGGTAGACTTCTTTGACTTCACGTCGCTGCGTGAGAATTTTGAGCGACTGATGGACCAAGCACCGTTACAAAGCAATGCCAAGACGCCAGATCAAAAATTTGATGCTGGAAACCGTAGCCAAGAGTATGCCAAGGCTAGGAGTGAGTATTCTGATACCTTAGAGGTAATCATTCCATGGGCTAAGCAGCTTAGTTTTAAATATAATTACGCGGACAAGATTGCCAATCCTCTTTAATTTATCAGCTTGGGCTAATCTCCCAAGTCGGGCCGGCGGACACCAGGATCATCTCGCAACCAACCAGTGATTGAGTACCGCCCAGAGGTCGCAAACGGGGTTACGTAGTTGACCGAGTGCTGAACTGGCACCTCAAAGATAGTCAGGACGTTGAATCCCGGGTTCCAGCTTATTGACTCAATGGCATTGGGCTCTGAGTAGAACGATGTTTGCCCGCCCCAGTTGGATGACCACTTTTCAGTAAACCCGAGAACCACTGCAAATCGCCGAGTGCTCTGGTCGTTCGCGCTGCGTTGATAGTTTGAGTCATCATGCATGGTTAAGAAATCTCCAGCTTCATACAGAGACGCTTGGGGGTCCATCTTTACCAGCGAGTTGACGCCGGTGATCGCTCGTGCAAAACCAATGAATTCAGTGCTATTGACAAAATTTGCCATAGTGAAAAGCATCGAATCAGGTTCTAAAAATCCAGCTTTAATTGCATCAATGATTGGGAAGAACTTATATTTATATTGATAGTGATTGGCAGCTAAGGCATGTAATTGACTGTCGATTGTATTTTTCTGTTGCTTGTCGAGTTGCTTAAACTCTTCTGCGTTATAGCGCACAGGTAAGCCATCATTATCTGAATGTACTAAATGCCACGGGGTCGAATTTCGTAAATTATCGGCCACATACTGCGCGCTTTCTGGCGTTAAAAACGCGTTAATGCGTAGCCTCCTTTGCGCTGCTAATTGGGTTTTAAGAGATTCGAAATCGAGCTCTGGGTTCATGCTTATGTTCATAATAGTAAGTCAGAGAGCAATTGGTGAGTTTCCACTAATGTGGCGCGATCTATCTAGGCGATAGTTTGTCAGTTTTCGTGCCAATTGACTACGCTTATGTTTGACCTGTTTGGGCGCTTATCCAACTTTAGTGCATAATGTTAGTAAGTCTAAACTTCAAACTGTTATGCCGGTGCATCACAGTTTGCCTATTCCATTATTTCAAATCTCCCTTATGACAGACGTTAAACAGCTAATTGACGACCCGAGTTATCTAGCATATAAGTTCGATTTTACCAATGAAACGATCGAGTTTATATCGTTAGCCGAAGGCGATTTAGAAAGTGCAACTTGGCTCACTCGAGACCTATTGGGTGTCGATTCGTCATCTACATCGGTGCCCTTGGTAGACGTCCTTAGGTCAATTAATTCTCACCCTGAGGGCGCGGGCAGTACACCTCCGCGATTTATTTTTCATACAGCTTATTGCGCCTCTACCTTTTTGTCGCGATGTCTGTCTGTTAAAGGGGTTAGCGTTAGCCTGAGAGAGCCACAGCTGTTGTTAGATGCGGCTAATGCAAAACGCGTTCAATGGCGTTCAAAAACTTCTAAAATTGACTTTAGGCATTTACCAGCGTTAGCGTTACGATTGCTACGCAAGCACGCTGAGCCGCATGAAACCTTGATTATTAAACCTATCAATTCGGTCAATAATATAATTGCCGAACTATTGCATGCCAGCGGCGCGCCCAAAGCGTTAATGTTGTATACCGATGCAAGAAATTTTTTACTTTCTACTTTAAAGAAAGGTCAAGCAGCGACGCAGCGCCAGCGCGGTATGTTTGACTTGTTACGATGTGACTTCCCGCACTTATCTCAACTTGGTCTTAGCGATGTCATACATCTATCTGACTTAAAGATAAGCCTCACACTATGGCGGCTACAGCTTGAGCAGGCCGAGCAGGCGCTGACACATTCATCGACTAACGGCATGCTAGGCTCATTGAACGCAGAAATCTTAATCAATCAACCTGATATGGCATTGCAAGCCGCCAACAAGTTCCTGCAATTAGGCATTTCCAGTGAGGCAATCAGTAAAATTGCCCTTGGTGACTTGAGCACTCGAGATGCAAAGAATATGGATAACAGTTTTAGCGTTAGCACACGCCAAGCTGCTTATCAAAAAATAGAAGACTTTTATGGCTCTGACTTAGTCAATGGATACAAATGGCTGACTACTAACAATCCCTTAACATCATTGACGCCATCGCTTTCTGGCTCCATTGAGCTTTAAATATGCCTGTATTCTTCAAGCAGGCGCTATCTGATCAGTTGAACTCTCTTGTGCCTATACTGCTCGTAGTCTCTGTAACTCCGATTGTCGTTCTGATAGCCACGTTTGCCGTGCTATAAAACTTTGTCGCACCGCGTTGCGCTCATCAGAGCTAAGTTGCGGGTGCCATATAGAAAAAATCAGCACTACACGGTTTAGGTCACTGTGGTTGTGTGCCGAATGTAGAAAACTATCGTCAAATACCAGCACTTCACCTTCGCGCCACGACTGCTTTTCATCACCAACCTCAAGATAGCACTCGGCTGGGATATCTAGTGGCAAATGTACTGTTAATGCGTGATTCGATTGACCAAAATGTGGCGCAATTGATTGACCTGGTTTGAGGAATGAGAAAAATACTTCAAATGGGTTTTGGTTCAGATTGTAAGTTGGCAGCGCCGTTAATGCATCGAGTGTTTCTGGGAATAGGCTTGATATATCAGTATTTAGTTCACCATTGCTAAAAAGATCAATCGCCAACCAATTACTTGAGTTAGCAAGCTCACCAAGCTTTGAATGGCTCGAAAAGTTCTTGTCTAAATACGGTCTTAAGCTATCTTTGGCGAGTTGCTGTTGCATCGCATAAGTGAGTTCACTTTTTATCGTGCTGCATTTTGTATTGAGCTGTTCGGCCCAGATCAATTCTTCGACGGAATAGAACGGTTTGCTTGACAGGCCCTGAATGAAAAATAGTTCGGGCGCAAAATTCTCTATGCCGAAGGAGATCGGTTGATCGCTGGTTTGCACCCAATGTGCATTTTTTATTCGCTCAGCGTTCCTTAAGCTAGAACAAACTGAGCGGTGCTGCTCACTCAATACATGACGCATCACTTTATTCGCTTCCCGCGAGCGCAGTTGAGTCGGTGCGCTGACCTGCACATGTTGCCAAAGCGCTAAACTTGACGGGTCAAGATCGTATGCAAGCGAGTAGAGTGCTGCAATAGCTTGAATTTGCTGATTATTCTGCTGTAACCAATAACCAGCATAGAGATACCCCATAGCATTGCCAGGCGCTATTTCGATACATCGAAAATGGGCTTTCCCCGCAGCCGAAAAGTCACCAATTTGTTCTTCAATAATGGCTTGGCGATGCCAGCTCGCGGCATCGTTACTATTTAGTAAGTTGTATTGGCGTAGCAAGGTCAGACCTTGATTCGCCTGACCTGCTGAAAAAGCTTGATCCGCTTGAGCCAGCAGGCGAGAGTCAGACATTAATTATTTAGTTTGCCAAGAGCGCGTCGGTGCTCGGAGCTTCAGGCGCCGACGATACTTGGGCCTGCTGCGATGGTTCGTCGCCTAAGTCGAGACGAATAACATCAGAATCTTCGCGTAGCCATCCGGTGATAGTGTAACGGCCTTTTGCCGCAAATGGCATAATCATGCTTACTCGATGTAAGACTGGGATTTCATATATTTCGAGGCTATTGAAGCCGGGATAGCTACTCTCAGCTGACGTCGGATTCGGGCCTGGATAAAAACTCATGTTGCCACCCCAGTTGACCGACCAGTTTTTAGTAAACCCTAGCACTACCGCGTAACGTCGAACACTGCGGTCGCGAGCTCCTTTATCGACACGCATGTCATCGTGCAAATTTTTAAAGTGACTTGGTTCATATAGGTTGGCGTGAGGATCTAGTTTCACCAGCTTATTGTTGCCGGTAATATCCCGTGCAAGCTTTATAAAGGGGGCGCTGTTTAAAAATGTGGCGATGTCGAACAGCATCGAGTTTTCAGTGACTCTGCCAGAGGTAACTAGGTCAACCATCGGGAAGAATTTGTAGATATATTGGTAACTTACTGCCCCCCTTTTGTGTACGCCGGTCGACAGAGTGGTTAACTCGTCTACGCTCATTTTCACTAGGTCTTGATTGCTCACACGCATCGGTTCGCTATCCGGGCCGGAATAACATAACTCCCATGCAGTATAGTTTCGTAGGCATTCGAATATCGCTTCAGCTGAGCCAGGCTCCAAGACATTGTCAATGCGAACTCGTTTGGTCGATTTAAAGTCCGCCGCGATTGTTGATGCGTCCAAATTTGGATTTAGCTGTAAACTCATTTTGCTTTTGGGTTGGGTGTTTGAATAATACTAATTTTGTCACGCTTGTTATTAGAAAACCACCAACATTGGAGTTTCAGTTCGTGTACTGATCGGTCTGCTATCTATCAGGCCGATGGGCGCCGCAGGGGGCCTAGCTGCGCGGGATCAGAGCCCACTGCTTGGCGCAAACTGCGGCTAAACTTGAGCCTCACGATAGATATTACGTGATATAGACTCGATCTATCCGCTAATCTTGGTGGCTATGTCTCCTTTCCCAGAGTTTTCCTTATCAAGACTTTTCAGTTCTCTATTTCGATGTGGTACATCGTAATAAAAAGGGTAGTCCATGGTACAGGGCTTGCCGTCACAGGTTGCGGGTTTGAACTTTGTATTAAACAGAATTGTTGTCGCTAAGTCGGCTAATTTTTTGGTCGGACTTTCGTAGACAATAACCTTTTCTACGCCACCTTTTTCGTTAATTTCTGCATAAATAAGAAGATCGCCGCTGCCACCGATTCTCTTATGCCCTTTTACTAGCGGGATGTAAATTTCTCTGATGCCTTTTTTAGGGAATGGTGGAGTCTCAGTTTCTTTCAAACCTTCAAAATATGATCTGTAAATTGCCATTTGTCGGTCGTCTAATTGATGGAACCTCTTGTTGAAGGGGATCGGTGAGGTTGCTTCGACTGGGCGCATATTACGCCCCTTAGGCGCGGTCCCTAGCAGTTTATAAAGCCTTTCTCCTTTTGGCTCATCGGCTTCGGCACGTTGCGCCGTGCCGGTAAATAGAAAGGTTAAAAGTACACAAAGAACGGCATGAAATTTCATTTTTATCTCTTACGATTAATAGTTTAAAAAGCACCAGCCTATATCGGCTCATCGACCTATTTTAGACATTGCATCGCCAAAGTAGCAGTAATTAGACTGACTTTCTAGTCGCCGACCTGTTTTTTTTCAAACACAGCTAAGCGTAATGCCAATCCAGACAAACTAGTATTTTTTTGCAAAGGAAATACTCGCGGCAAGCGTAATAAGAGTACATTCTCAATATTAAACTGGAATTCGTATGAAAAACTCACTCGTAATATCACTATCTACTTGTCTTATGGTTTTGTTCAATAACCCTGTTTTTGCTCACGAGCACGGCGATAAAGGCCATAAGAAGAACGGCAAGATGGGGCGTATGTTTGACCGCACCGACGCCAATCAAGATGGCCAGCTAGAGTTATCTGAATTCTTAGCACATGCAGAAGCACGCTTTCAGAAAATGGACATTGATTCAAATGGTTACGTAACGCCTGAAGAGAGTCGAGAAGTGGGGAGGGAAATGCGTGAGAAACATCGTCAGATGCGCATTAAACATCGTCAAGAACGAAAACAAGCTCGTGATCAGCAAAGCACTGAATCTGAAGCGGATGAATAAGCGCTAGTAGGGTGAACGCTTACGCTAACAACAGCGACGCTGAGCTGGTGAAATTTATTTGTGATGGCAATGATTTAGCCTTTGCAGAACTGGTGGTCCGACATACAGATCGTTTTTTTGCCTTGGCTTTTCGAACCTTGAGAAGCCAAGGTGATGCTGAGGATGTTATGCAAGCTGCGTTTATTAAGTTTTGGCAGCGACCACATCTTTGCAACACAGATAAAGCGAAATTCACTACTTGGTTTTATCAGGTAATAATAAACTCATGTCACGACCAGCAACGGCAGGCTTCGAGGCAACAGCTTTTGCAGGCGTCATTTGCTGAGCAGTCAAGTGTCTGCGTCGACTCGGAACTAACGAATATTGAGGATCGGCAAACAGCTGACTGGCGACGAGCATCCGTTGAATCGGGTATTCGGGCGTTGCCTACCTCGCAACAAGATGCACTAAATCTAGTCGTCTACTCCGAAATAGCCCAAAAAGAAGCGGCTGAAATCTTAGGGGTGAGTTTAAAAGCGCTTGAATCAACATTGCATAGGGCAAAGAAGAACCTGCAAAAATATGTAGAGAAAATAGAGTTGTGTAAATCGAATCAGCCTAGTAAAACAGAGGTGTCTGATGAAAAGTACTAATGAAAACGAGACTCACATTTTTGCTGAGGTTGACTACCAAAGAGAAGTGGTGCCAAGCACTCGATCTCTGCAAGCTTCTATTCTTGAAAGCGCGAAACGAACACCGCAGTATAGTGCCGCAGAGAAACTTTATCCGGTGCTTGCGGCTTCCCCACGTAGATTTTTCCTTTGGCCGCCCTCATTATTACAATCGACAGTTATGGCGGCCTTCGTGCTTATTTTTTCAGTAGGCCTGTTTCTTATTGGCGTCGGCGATCAACATTTAGGGATTGATACAGATCAAAAAATTGCCTTTGATGCATTCAGTGAAAACGATTTGGATTGGCAAGAGTTGATGTTAATAGATGATGAATTGCTTTTTGATCAGTTGTAGATGTTTTCAATAAACGAGGTCTCAAGGTGGTTTCTTGGTGGCGATGGACGCTAAAAAGAGACCTAAACGGTGCCGGTGTTGATTATTGTTAGAACCTGTTCAGTACCGCGATATTGGATGTTAATAATTGATAAAGCGTTAGCGCTTTCTGAAAATAAGTGCGCTCTCTTGGTTATCGATTAGATAACTGTATTGAGGTTGTAGTTGATTGAGAGCATCGGTTCCCAGAAGCCCTTGAAAACTACGGTTATTGCTAAGATTAATCTCGGCCACTAGCATGTCGCGCAACACTAGGCTGCCGAGCTGTAACTGTTTTACCCTATAAATACGCGCGTTAGTAACACCGTTTGCGGTGCTAAGACGAATCGACTGACCTGTGGGTTTGAGTTTAAGCCGCTCTATTAATTGGCTTGAAAGAGAGGTAATTGAGGCGCCTGTATCTAATAGTAGGCGCGCCGATTGTCGTTCAATTGTGCTGTCGACGATAAATGAGCTTCCGACTGAAATAAGCGGTACGAGGATATCGCTGCTGCGAATATTTGTATTTTTAGTGATGGCCTCGCTTGGCTCGGGCTCCCGCCGTTGTTCTGAAAGTGAGCGTCCTGCTCGAGAATTGATCTGAGCTAATGCTTGTTTAGATACTTCGCCTAACTCAAGATCGTAAATCAACGGTTGTAATAATCTTTTAGCGCTCTCGGTTTCGCCAAGTTTTAAGTGTGAGATCGCGAGTTCATATTGAAAACGCTGAAAGTTTGGATGTAGATCGTTTAAATTTTGATACAAATTCTTTACGCTAAGCAGGTCATTGTTGGCTTCAAAACTGCTACGCAAATGGCCACTGCCAGCCACTAGCTTTAGTAATAGGTGGTCTAGGTCGATTGGATTGTTCTCAAGTTCGCTAGCGCGAAGGTAGGCGGTGTATGCCGTGTTCCAATCATTGTCAGAAACGGCCGCATCGCCTAGATGCTTCCATACTGTTAGCTCATCGAATGCTTTGCTGGTGGCCAATAGTACCTGTTTTGCTTGGACGGTATCGTTGTTGTTAGATCGAAGGGCTAAGCTTAAAAGCGCCGATTTGAGTAATTCTAATTGGCGACTTGATAAACTTGAATACCGTTCATTAATCGCCTTCGACGCGGCCACGGCCTGGCCATTGTTAATCAGAGCTAAAATAGAGTCGAAGTGAAATTGTGCATCATTGTCACTAGGTGACACGTGGTTATTGCGTTTAATGTATGGGTTTGAGCTAGATTCAAAATTTCTAGAGTGTGCTTCACCGGCCCTTTGACTGGCTTGGCCGACTGATTGAGTTTGTCTTGAGTCGTCGGCTTGCTTACTAATTTGCAATACACCCCATGCGCCAGCAATCGTCAGTGAGAGAAGGGCGATATAAAATAATTGCTTTGATTGCATGAAATTGACGATAACACAAACAAATACCGAGCATGACTTGTCATTGCTAGCCAGTAAGGTCGGTCACTTGTTAATATTCAGTTGAGTAGTCGACGTTATTACTTGAGACTGGCAATAATGTATCCGCTAATAAAATTTTGGCATAAATCGTATTCGCAAATTTGAGCGCATTTACGCTCAGGAAAACCAATGATCAACGAAGTATATATTTTAAGCGCGGCTCGCACCGCAATTGGCACTTTTGGCGGTAGCTTAAAAGGCGTGTCTCCTGCAGAGCTAGGAGCCTTCGTGACAAAGGAAGCAGTAGCACGTAGCGGCGTTGATGCACAAAGCATTGGCTCGAACGTGGTTGGTCATGTGATTCGCACCGATATAACAGACGCCTATATGTCACGTAGGGTTGCGCTCGACGGTGGTCTGCCAGTGCATACACAATCTTTGACGCTTAATCGATTATGTGGCTCAGGATTAGAAGCCGTTACCTTCGCCACCCAACAGTTACAGCTTGGGGAAATTGGCGTGGCGGTCGCTGGCGGTACAGAGTGTATGAGTTCGGCTGGGCATCTGTTGACGACCAATCGCTGGGGTCAGCCTATGGGCGATGGCAAGATTCAAGACGAATTAACCGGAGCGTTAACCGACCCTTTTGGTGTTGGGCATATGGGCATCACCGCCGAAAATTTGGCCAAAAAATACAATATCAATCGTGAGCAGCAAGATGAATTATCGTTGCAAAGCCAGCAACGCGCTGTGGCTGCCATTGAAACCGGGCGCTTTAAAGATCAAATTGTTGCTTACCAACTGAAAACCCGTAAAGGCACGACAGTTTTTGATACTGATGAGCATCCTCGCGCAAACAGTTCATTAGAGGGCCTGAGCGGCTTACGAGCGGTTTTCAAAGAAGGTGGCACGGTAACCGCCGGTAACGCCTCAGGAATTAATGATGGCGCAGCGATGCTTGTGTTGGCTACTGAGACGCAGGTTAAGCAGCAAAATGTTAAACCAATGGCCAGAGTTGTCTCATACGGCCGCTGCGGTGTGCCCAATGATATTATGGGGATTGGTCCGGTTGGAGCATGCACTATCGCCTTGAAAAAAGCCGGTTTAACGGTTGCTGATATGGACGTAATCGAATCGAATGAAGCATTTGCCGCTCAGGCTCTGTCCGTGGCTAAAGAGCTAGGACTGCCAAATGACAAGACTAATCCGAATGGTGGTGCGATTGCGTTGGGCCACCCAATTAGTGCCAGTGGCGCCATATTGTTGACCAAGTTGATCTATGAGCTGCAGCGCGTAGGCGGAAAATACGGAATGGTCACCCTTTGTATCGGCGGTGGGCAAGGTATTGCTATGATTATTGAGGCAGTTTAAATTTACGCTGCGGCGCCCAAGTGCGCCAACGATACTTCGCACCAATTTTTATATAACACCAGATTCTGTCGACTCCGCTAGAAAGTCGCTCCTCTGCATACCCTCAAGGGGCACCTAGTCCATGCAGTGAAAGAACGTTTAGGCTTCGCAGAGATTTAAGCTTTTATCAGTGGTGGTTGGCTCCGCTAGAAAGTCGCTCCTCTGCATACTGTCTCGCGAAACTTGGTGAATGCCGCGTAGAAACGCTTAGGCTCCGCAGAGATTTAAGTTTTTAGTTGTTGTAGTCAGCTTCGATTGAGAGCCACTCCTCGGCATCCATGCCGCCGTGGCATACCGTTCATCCTGAACATAAAAAAAGCACTT